>CAYPQJ010000012.1:0-43346 GCA_964412835.1 uncultured Desulfobacteraceae bacterium
ATATGAAGCGCACAAAGAACAGATTGATATAGTGGTTTTGGATATGATCATGCCGGATATGAGCGGCGGCGAGGTTTATGACAGGATCAAAGCTATAAATCCAAAGATAAAGGTCCTCCTTTCCAGTGGATACACCATCGATGGTGGGGCAAGCGAGATAATGAATCGAGGCTGCACCGGTTTTATTCAGAAACCCTTTAAGATCAAAGAATTGTCTCAAAAATTAAGAGAGATTCTGAAAGAGTGATAGGCCCCTATCCCATAAATTTTTCAATTTTTACAGCGCTGACCTTGAATTCCGGAATCTTGGCCAGGGGATCAAAGGCCTCCGCATCGGTCAACACATTGGTGGGGGTTTCCCCGAAGTGAATGGGCAGAAAAACGGTGCCCCGTTCCACGGAGTTTGTTACTCTAGCAGGCGCCTCTATCCGCCCTCTCCGGGATGAAAGCGCAAGAATGTCGCCATCCTTTACAGCCAACGCTTCAGCATCTTCAGGATTAATATCCACATAAGCCGTTTTTTGCTCAACATCCAGGTGCGGAGAGATCCTTGTCATGGTGCCGGTGTGAAAGTGGGCGAACATCCTTCCGGTGGTGAGGAAGTATGGGTACGCTTCATCCGGCATTTCCGCGGGATCCTTGTAGTCAATGGCAAAAAACATCCCTTTGCCACGGGCAAATTGATCCTTGTGCAGGTATGGGGTTCCCGGGTGTTCCATGTCCGGGCATGGCCACTGAAGGCCGTCTAGTCCCAACCGTTCATAGGTCATTCCGGCATAACTCTTTGGGGTCAACGAGGCCATTTCATTGAATATCTGCTCAGGGTTTTCATAGCTCATCTCAAATCCCATTGCGGTAGAAAGCTTGGAGACAATTTCCCAGTCGGCCAATGTATTTCCGATGGGGTCGATCGCTTTTCGGATTCGCATACAGCGGCGCTCCGTATTGGTCACCGTACCCTCTTTTTCAGCTACGGATGCTGCGGAAAAAACCACATCCGCCACCTGGGCGGTTTCCGACAGGAAGAGTTCCTGAACAACCAGGAATTCCAATTCCTTCATGGCATGATTCAAGTGGTTCCAGTCCGGATCGCTCAGTTTCGGGTTTTCGCCGATTACGTACAAACCCTTTAACTTACCCGCTAACATCGCCGGGATCATATCGGTAATCGTCAGCCCGGGCCTGGCTGAAAGGTCGGCCCCCCATGCCTTGGAGAACTTATCCAGTACGATGGGGTCAGCAACCGGCTGATAGCCCGTCATGACGTTGGGAAGACCCCCCATATCGCAGGCGCCCTGAACATTGTTCTGCCCCCGCAATGGATTGACGCCGCCCCCGTATACCCCCACATTGCCGCATAGCATGGCCAGGTTGCAGCAGGACTTCACATTGTCCACGCCGGTGGTGTGCTGGGTGATGCCCATGGCGTACAGGAGGCTGGCCGGTGGATGGGTGGCATAGTGTTCCGTCATTTTCTCCAGATCACTGGGGCTAACCCCGGTGATGGCCTGGACTTTTTCAGGGGTATAATCATTCATTTTCTCTTTAAGGGCATCGTAGTCCTCGGTTCGCTGCGCGATGTATTCTTCTTTGTGCCAACCGTTTTTGATGATGATGTGCATCATGCCGTTTAGCAGGGCCACGTCACTTCCCAGGCGTTGATTGACCGCCACGTCTGCGAAACGGGAGAGCTGAATATTTCGTGGATCCGCCACGATCAACTTTGCGCCCTTTTCCTTGGCCCGCAGGATACGTCTGGCTATCAGGGGGTGACAGGCCGTTGTGTTGGACCCGATGACAAAAATACAGCCGGAATCCTCGATTTCCGAAATAGAGTTGGTCATGGCACCACTACCGAACGCGGCGGCAAGACCTGCCACCGTGGAGGAATGTCAGAGACGGGCGCAATGATCCACGTTATTGGTTCCGATTACGGCACGAGCAAATTTCTGGGCCAGATAATTTTCTTCATTGGTGATCTTTGCAGAAACCAGTACGCCGATACTGTCAGGACCATATTTCTCGATAATTCCCCGGAATCGATCCGCGGTGAGCGAAATCGCCTCATCCCAGTCGGTTTTGATGAATCTGCCGAAGGTTTTCACCAGCGGTTGTTTGAGCCGCATAAAGCTGTTCACATGTTCATGAAGGTTCCATCCCTTGATGCAGAGCTTTCCCTCGTTAACAGGATGGGTTTTTAAGGGCAATGTGGCAACGATTTTTCCGTTGATTACTTCAAAAATGACGCCACAGCCTGTTCCACAGTATGAACAGACCGATGGCACTAGATGACATTCCATTTCTGACTCCTTTGTTGGTTTAGACCCGCTTATGGGTTGACCGTCTGCACAGGTTCAATGGGTTTGGGTTTCAGTGTTACCGTATCGCCCAATATGCTGAAAGGGGGATTTTCAACGCTGCTTCCGGTTTCATAGTCGAACAGGTCCATCACAATTTGATTGACTTTCCCGTATAGCAACCGGAGAGGAATATCCATCGGACAGGCAGCCTCGCACAGTCCGCAGTCAATGCAGCGGCCGGCCATGTGAACTGCCCTGACCATGTGAAAGACCGGTATTTCCGGCAGAAGCGGCCCTGTTTTAACGAGTTCATCATGCTCCAGACTGCACTCCTTGCAGAAACAGACCGGGCAGATATTCCGGCACCCGTAACACTTGATGCATTTTTGAAATTCGTACATCCACCTGTCGAGACGTTCTTTTTGCCCATAAGAGTCCAGATCTTCAAGACCCATGTTATTATCCATGCCCACCTGTTTTTTGTAGACGCCCATTTTTTCAGGTTCCAGATAAGAGCAATCTCCATGTTCCTTCAGCCTTGAAGGACAGCAATTAACCGTCAGGGTGCTCACATTGTCCGGGTTGAGCTGGTTCCAGAGATACAGAACATTCAGGGCCCGGCTGTTGCAGTCACGGGCCAGCATTCCAATTTTTATGTCCGGTTCCACCGCCGCCATATGCGTTGCGATTTTTTCTAAAGCGTAACGCGCCGGGCTGAGTACGAGATCCGCCACCTCTTCAATCCGTTCTCTGGTAAAGCAGTGCGGCAAGGGATGATGGTCAATCTCTTTATACCCCAGGAAAACATCGACAGTCCCGTCTTCAAGCCATGCTTTGACTTTATTGATCATAAACCCTCTCCTTTAAAATCTAATGGCATCAGTTCTGCCGCCGCCGCTTTTCTGCTTTCAGAAAAGGCAGGAAGTGGGTTGGGTCCCAATGATCTAATTTTTTCCGTAAAATCGGTAACCACCTGAACGAATCTCTGCGCTTCAGCCGAAGAAATCCATGCCAGCCCCAAACGTTCTTCAAGGCCCAGAAGGCCCAGCAGTTCCTGCAAAAACGTAATCCTTTTCACCGTCATGTAATTACCATACAGGTAATGGCAGTCGCCAACGTGTCAGCCCCCTACCAGAACGCCATCGGCGCCATCCTGAAGCGCCCTCAGTATATGATGGGGAGATACCGTTGCTGAGCACATGACACGGATCGGCCGGATGTTGGGGGGGTAGCTCAACCGGCTGACACCGGCCAGGTCCGCCGCCCCATAGGCACACCAGTTACACATGAAAGCGATTATCTTAGGTTCAAATCCGTTTTCTGTCACAATACGCTCCTTATAATTCCTTAAAAATTGATCAGGCCGCTAATGCTCCCCTGATTTGCGCATAAAGCTCCTTGTTGTTGAAACCCATCAAAATTGCCGCTTCGGAAGGGCACGTGGCCGCACAGGCGCCGCAGCCTTTGCACAAGGCCTCGTTGATTTCCGCGACCTTTTTATCTTTGTTGAAAGATATGGCGCCATAGGGGCAGACATTGATACAGGCAAGACATCCGGAACAGTGTTCGGCATCAATGGAACAGACAATGCCGCCGACCTTGGTGGTGTCCATGGAAAGGACCGTTAGTGCCCTAGATGCGGCGGCCTGCGCCTGTGCGATGCTTTCATCGATGGGTTTTGGATAGTGGGCCATGCCGCAAAGGAAAACGCCGTCATTGGCAAAATCAACAGGCCTTAATTTTTGATGGGCTTCCAGAAACCATCCGTCTTCGTCCATGGGAACCTTGAAAAACTGGGCGAGCCCATGGTCCCTGTGGGAAACGATGGCTGTGGCAAGACACAGGATATCTGCATGTAGGGACAATTTCCGATCAAGGACGGGGTCTCTGAATAGAATTTTTATCCGGTCGCCGTCGGCGTTCACAACCGGTTTTTCGTCTTTTGAGTAGCGGATAAAAAGGACACCCTCAGCCCGTGCCTTTCGGTAGAGGTCCTCTCGAATCCCATAGGTTCTCATGTCCCGGTAAAAGACATAGATATCCGCATCCGGATTCCGATGTTTTATCTCCAGTGCGCTTAGAACGGTATGGGTGCAACAGACCTTTGAACAATAGGGTCGTTCCGCATCCCTCGATCCCACACATTGAACAAAGGCCACACTTCCGGCCCCGGTGATCCTGGGGTCATTATTCCGGAAAAGCTGGTCCATTTCCGTATGGGTGACAACGGCTCCGTGTTTTCCGTACAGGTATTCGTCGGGTTTATATTCCCCGGCGCCGGTTGCGATAATGGCAACGCCATGGTCGATTTTCGTTTCTGATGATCCGCTGGTCACCCGGCTTTTGAAATTACCGATAAATCCATCAACGCCGGTAATGGTCGAATTCTCGTGAAAGGTGATTAAGGGTTCAGCGTTGATTTCGTCGGCCAATTCCTTCACAAAGTCCGCGACCATTTCACCCTTGTGGGCTCTGTAAAGCGTCAACGCGTTGCCACCTGGAGAATCCGATTTCTCGACCAGGTGTACCGGGTAGCCCTGGCGGGCAATGGAGAGGGCCGCCGTCATGCCGGAGACGCCGCCGCCCACCACGAGGGCGGACTGTGTTACGGGCAGATCCGTCTGCTGCAAGGGGCTCAGAAGATTGGCCTTGGCCACGGCCATCCGCACGAGATCTTTTGCTTTTTCGGTTGCCGCATCCGGATCGTCGGCGTGAACCCAGGAATCATGGTTCCTGATATTCGCCATCTCGAAGAGGTATTTATTCAGGCCCGCGCCCATGAGGGTTTCCTGGAAAAGTTCTTCATGGGTTCTGGGGGTACACGCTGCTACCACCACCCGGTTCAACCCCTTTTCTCGAATGACTTCAGTCATTTTATCCTGGGTGTCCTGCGAGCAGGTGAAGAGGTTCTCCTCCACATAAACCACATGGGGAAGGGTCCTGGCAAATTCCGCCACCTCCGGAACCCTGACCACGCCTCCGATGTTGATCCCGCAGTTGCAGACGAAAACCCCAAGCCTTGAAGGCTCCCGCCGGATGTCGCGTTCTTCGGTCGGAACGACCTCATGTGTTTCCGTGTTGCGTGCAGGGGCCAATGGTTCGGTTGCCGCACAGGCAGCGGCACTGGCCTCCATGACGGACTGGGGGATATCCTTGGGGCCTGTGAAAGCGCCGCAGGCATAAATCCCCGGGATCGATGTGCCCACGGGGTGAAAACTGTCCGATAGGGTAAAATGATACGGATCAAGATCAACGCCCAGGCGTTCGGAAAGTTCAATCACATTTTCATCGATCTCAAGCCCGGTGGAAAGCACCACCATGTCAAATATTTCCTGCTCCAGGTGACCTTGCTCATCCACGTAACGGACCATAAGGTCATCCGTCCCGGACAGGGCGTCCACGGAATGAACCCGGGAGCGAATAAATTTGACACCTTCTTTTTGGGCATTTTCGTAGTAACGGTCAAAATCCTTCCCGTGGGTCCGCATATCCATAAAAAAAACGGCGCAATCCGGGGGAACTTTGCTGTGCTCTCTGGCAATGACCGTTTGTTTCAATGCATACATGCAGCATACGGAAGAGCAATAGCCATTGTCACAAAGGTTCATGTCCCTGGATCCCACACATTGAAACCATGCGATTTTTTCCGGTTCCTTTTCGTCGGAAGGTCTTGCCAGATGTCCCCCGAAAGGTCCCGTTGCGGAGAGGATCCGTTCAAATTCCATGGAGGTCACCACATTGGGAAGGGCCGCGTAAGGGTAGGTATCATAGCGGGCCGGATCAAAGGATTTGAACCCCGGCGCCATGATGAGTGATCCCACATTCAAGGTGATTTCCATTTCTTTTTCATCAAAATTAATGGCCCCCGCAGGACAGAATTTTTCACATGCCCTGCACTTTCCCTTTTTAAAATAGATGCAATTATCCTTGTCGATGACGTACTTGAGGGGAACGGTTTGGGAATAGGGCACATAGATGGCTTTGCGCTTAACCAGACCCTCGTTATAGACGTCATCCACCTTTTTCGGACATTTCTCAGCACAGGTTCCACAGGCGATACATTTATCCATGTCCACGAATCGCGGATGACGTGTGATGCTCACACTGAAATTGCCTTCTTTCCCGGAGATATGGTTTATTTCACAGAGCGTCAGTAATTCGATATTGTTGTGCCGGCCGACCTCGACCAGTTTTGGCGCCAGGATTCACATGGAGCAATCATTGGTGGGAAAGGTCTTATCCAACTGGGCCATAGCCCCGCCAATGCCTGCTGATTTTTCAATCATGTAGACGTAAAAGCCGGAATTTGCCATATCCAGGGCCGCCTGCATTCCGGCGATGCCTCCCCCGACGACCATAGCGGCGCCCCGCATTTCTCCTTTTGACTCATTGTTGTTCATCAAAATATTCCCCTTTCATGGGTTCAGCGACTGCTTTATTTACAAAAACCTTTTCTACCGTTTCCATCAGCTCATCATCGGTAAACGGCTTTGAAAGGTAATCGGCCGCCCCCAGTTTCATGGCCTGCACGGCATTTAACAGGGTGGAATACCCCGTCATGACAATCACTAACAGCTCGGGCCTTTTTTCCTTTACGGTTTTCAGGATGTCCATTCCATCCATATCGGGCAGTTTCATATCCAGCAGAAGGAGGTCATATCCGCCCCGTTCCACGGCAAGCAATCCGGTTTTACCGGTTTTGCAATAATCGACGACATGGCCCCGTTCGGTTAGAACCAGATTGCAGGCGTCGCAGATAACGCTTTCGTTGTCGATGACGATGATATTCAGCGATTTCATGGCCGACCCCTTCCCGTTCTATCATCAGGTGGGATCGGGAATTCAACAACGAAACGGGCCCCCTGGTCCGGTTCGCTGATGATCCGGATATTGCCCTTGTGGTTTTCCACAATACCGTAACTGACCGCGAGTCCGAGCCCGGTTCCGTCCCCCTTTGTGGAAAAGAAAGGCTCAAAAATCCTCTTGAGATTTTCTGCCGAAATTCCGCAGCCGTTGTCGGCAACCTCCATATGGACACGACCCGCTTCCGCGTCAACTGCGCTTTTGACTGTAACCAGGCCGCTGTCTTCTACAGCCTGGAGCGCATTGAGCAGAAGGTTGATGAATACCTGTTCAATCTGGTTTTCATCCAGGAACGTCTTTATCATATCCGCCGCTAACGATTTTCTAATGCGGACCTGCCGGAGGTGGAACTCGTTTTCCACGATTCCCAGCGCGGATTCCATAATGTCATTGATGTCGGCCAGAACCATTTCAGGTTCCTGTTCCCTTGAAAATTCCAGCAAGCCCTGAATGATGCTTTTGCACCGCTGGGTCTCTTTGATGATAATATTAAGGCCTTCTTCCAGTTGGCCACCTTTCTCGACCTTTTTGCTCAGGTTGGAGCTGTAGAGCAGAATGCCGGTTAGAGGGTTGTTGATCTCATGGGCAATGCCGGCGGCCATTCGGCCCAGGGACGATCGTTTTTCAACCTGGGTGGCCAGGTGATCGAACTGGGACTGCTGATTTTCCATCAGTTGCAGCCGCTTGATAACGCAGCCACAGTGGGTTGCGACCGTTTTGATGAAATCCAGTTCATCGTCTGAAAACGCCCGTTGCTCTGTAAAGTATATCCGGATGAGGCCCAGAGGCTCATCGATACCAAGTGGCATGTCGATCATCATCCGTATCCCTTCGTCCCACGTTTCCTGGGGGTATTCAACCCTGGGAGCATGCCAGATATCACTTATGATGGTGATCTTGTTCAGTTCAGATAAGGTCGTGAGCATCGTTTTGGTGCTGACCGGTCCCTTTTTTAGGTACCGCTCGCCTAATCCGCAGGCCGCCCGGACCTCGAACTGGTTATTTTTTTTGTTGAGGATCCTGAGCAGGGCGCCTTTGGCATCTAGAACGCCGGTGATCTTGGTAACTACCATAGCCAGCATTTCTTGCAGTTCGTTGATGGAATGCATGGCTCGGATCACGTCACGTAAAACGTGAAAATAACTTTCAAATTTTGTTGCGGATGTCATGGAATATTTACCTTTTCAACAACTTCTGTATGGGAACCCGGCTTTCCATTAAAACCGGGTCCCTTCAACAACGCCTCTGAATGTTATCCCGTAGTTGGAGAAATATGTGCCGATCCGGATTACCATGCTTCCCGCTCCAGACGTTTGTAAATGAACATCAATTGCTTTTGAGTCAGTTCCCCGACATTCTCGTTAATCCATTTCAGATCGCCGGATGCAATTGCTGCTTTTGCTTCACTTGACAGGGTGTAGTTCTCCAGTGCTACAGATCCGTTTTCCATCAAATCACGCCAGAAATCCCCATCTTCGGCCGTCCGGTTCAATGCCTGGATGACTTCCCGTTTCTGGATGAGCTTTTCCTCCTCCGCTCCGGTTTCCCGGGCGAGGATTTTGGCGGTTTCCGCCACGTATCCGCTCAGTGCATCACCGATACTCGCCTTGATCTGCTCTTCAGTAAACGGTTTGGGTAAAAAGTCACGGGCCCCCAGTTTCATGGCTTCAACCGCCGTGGAAGCAGTGCCATAGCCGGTAATCACGATGACTTCCGTTTCAGGTTTTTCCGACTTAACCTTTTTGATGACCTCCATGCCGTCGATGTCCGGCAGCCTGAGATCCGCCACCAGCAGGTCATAGCGTTTTTGCTTGAAGGCCTCTAAGGCCAGAGCGCCGGTACCTGCCAGATTAACCGAATACCCTTCTTCCGTCAATACCATCTCGAGGCCCTTGGCCACGTTGACGTCATCTTCCATCACCAGGATGTGGGGCGGTATTTTTTCCTGGGTTGATCTGATTTCCTGCAATTTTTCCATGTCAATCCCTCCTGGTGCTTGTTTAAAAAAAATTACTTCCACAAGTTGTCCCTTGTGGTTTGACATGCTAGATGAGCAATAGTTGTGCCAAAACCATGAAGCTGCGCAATAAAACGTACAAATTCTAAATTACTGATCAATATCTAATAGTTATATCATGTGATGGAAAAGAGGGATATGGGTGGCAAACCGGCATGGCGTATAAATATTCATACGCACAATTTTCTTTTTGAATAATTTATTCGTTTTATGTCAGGTGTTTATGGGCGTATGAGCAATTGTACGGCCATATGGGGTGTTATACGGCACCTGTTTTGTCCGGTTTTATTTTGTTTGGTGTGGTGGCCTTTAATTTCGCTCAGTAGTATCTGCTGAAAGGTGATGCCTTTTCATGAGGGCTGAAAAATTTGATCTTTGCATTCCCACGTTTTTGGATGCCTGGGTGATGTTCCCTTGAGCACCCGAGAGGGCTTTTTGAAGGAAGGCACGTTCAATTTGACCAAACTGCTTTTCCAACATGTCCTGTTTGATGGATTTGAGTTCATCTAATGTTTCAGGAATTGCGCTACGGGTCTGACTCCGATCCGCCTCCAAATGATCCGTGAGGTTTTCATAGCCCAGAATTTTGTCATCAGCCATGATGACCAGACGTTCCACCACATTCTTGAGCTGGCGAACATTGCCCGGCCAGTCATGGTTTATCAAATATTCAAGGGCCTCGTCGGAAAACCCGTCGACCCGCTTTTCAATCTGGTGGCAGTACATTCTTAGAAAATGATAGAGCAACCTCGGGATATCATCTTTTCTTTCTCGGAGCGGCGGGATAACCACTGGGAATACGTTCAAACGATAGAAAAAATCTTCTCGGAATTCCCCGTCGTTAACCATTGCTTTAAGGTCCCGATTGGTTGCCCCAATGATCCTGACATCCGACTTTTTCAGCCGGTTGCGCCCCACTGGTTTGAATTCATGGGTTTCCAGTGCTCTTAAAAGTTTGGCCTGAGTGGTCATGTCCAGGTTTGAAACCTCATCGAGAAAGAGGGACCCGTGGTTGGCCATTTCAAAAATGCCGGCTTTATCCTTGACAGCGCCGGTAAATGCGCCTTTCACATGTCCGAAAAGCTCACTTTCCAACAGGGATGAAGAAAAAGTACTGCAATCTGCGGCCACAAAACGGGCGGCGGCTCTTTTGCTGTGCGCGTGAATGGCTCTGGCAAAGAGTTCCTTTCCCGTCCCGCTTTCCCCATGCAGAAGAACCGTGCTGTCGGTGGGGGCCACTTTTTCAATCCCTTCAAATATTTTAAGGATCTGATGGTTTTCTCCGATGATATTGCTGAAGTTGAAACGTTCTGCAAGCTGTTGCCGCAGGGAGAGATTTTCCTCTTTCAGGCGTTTGCTTTCCAGAGCCTTTCTTATGGCAATGGAAAGTTCATCGTTTGAGAAAGGCTTTGACAGGTAATCGAATGCGCCTGATTTCATGGCCTCAACGGCGTTTGGAACGGAAAAATACCCTGTCATGACAATGATGTGCTCGCCTGGTTTTTCCTTACCCACGGTCTTAAGAATTTCCATGCCGCCCAGATCCGGCAGTTTCATGTCCAGCAGGACCACATCGTAAGCACCTTTCAGGATGGCATCGAGGCCTGAACGGCCGTTCATGCAGATGTCAACTGAATAGTTTTCATCCGTAAGCGCCATGCGACACCCGTTGCAGATGACCCGTTCATCGTCGATAATCAGGATATTGATGGGTTCCATTGCTTGTTGTATTGGAGTGGTCTTTTGAATTTTTCTTTAACTTTGTGGTACCCCAAGTAAACACACTCCGTTACGTTAAGGACTTCGGTTGATTTTTTCAACAAAAATAGAAACGCCCACCTCTGTAGCCTTGACATATGGCTCAACCAAAGTTATCAAAACAAACCAATATGTATAGGATCGGGTTGAATTTGAATGGGGTGCAAAAATAGAGATGGATCATGTATGAAATTGAGCGAAAAATAGCGGATAGGGCAGCAAGATCTGCCGGTGAGGTGCTGCAACTCAAATTTGGAAAGGTCCATCGCATCGATAAGAAAGGGGAAATTGACCTGGTGACCGAGGCGGATGTTGCCGCTGAAAAGATCATCTTGAAAATGCTCCGCAGTCATTTTCCGAAAGACAATATCCAGTCCGAGGAGGCGGGCGTTCAGGACCTCTCCTCAAACAGGACTTGGATCGTTGATCCCCTGGACGGGACAACAAATTTTGCCCACGGGTTCCCTTTTTTTGCTGTTTCCATTGGTCTTGAAATTGATGCGGAAATTGTTCTGGGGATCGTTTACAATCCTGTCATGGATGAATTCTTTGAAGCACGGAAAGGGCAGGGCGCCTTTCTGAACGGCGTGCCGATTCATGTTTCAAATGCTCGGAGTCTGAGGGAGTCTCTACTGGCCACCGGTTTTCCCTACGATATTCGGAAAAGGTCCAGCCGGATTTTTGAGCGATTCAGGACCATGGTCCTCGCATCGCGTGGAGTTCGAAGAGCAGGATCCGCCGCCATTGATATGTGTTATGTGGCAGCAGGCCGCCTGGACGGTCTCTGGGAGGAAAATCTGAAACCCTGGGATACAGCGGCCGGTGTTATTATCGTATCGGAGGCGGGCGGTAAATTGAGTACCTGTGACGGACAGGCGTTTACACCGTACCGGCAAAGCGTGGTCGCCTGCACTCCCATGATCCACGGGGAGATGGTCAAGACTTTGAATTTCTGATCCATTTTCGTTGACTACACTCAATCGCAGAAAATAAATCTGACCTGAAAGGGAATATTTTGTGACCCAAAGCACATTTTACGTCCGAAAAAAGTGCGGATTTCTACAAAATCCGCTTGAATGCCGGTTCGCCCGGAGAAACCATAAGGGGGCTGGGATTTGGGAATGATGGACCGAGAATTGTTCAAGTTGGCACGATGTTTCGGCTTCACCCTCTATATCTTTTTGATGCTGTTTATGCCAAGCACGGGCGGCGCCGGTGAGTGGTATCCGCTCATCAACAAACTGGCGGCAGATGGTTTTCAAAGGCAATGGCTGGAACAGCTCTTCGATCGTCCGGAGGTCCGATTTGACCCCTCCATCATGATCGAAAAAATGAAGACCCTTTACAGGACGAAGTTTGGCGATGCGTCCGTCCGAAAGCTTCAACAGCGGCTCGCCTATCTGGGATATAAACCGGGGAAAGCCGATGGAAAGACAGGGCCTAAAACCAGATGGGCCATTCGGTGGTTTCAGGCAGCGCACGGGCTTCCGGTTGACGGCAGGCCCAGTAAGCAATTGTTGACCATGGCCCTTAAGGAGCGAAGGAAAGCCCCTTACCATATCAAAATTCCACCGCCAAAGCCGGGGTCATCTGTTTACAGGAGCATCATGACGCAGGAGCGTCTGATGGAAGCGAAACAATTCCTGGCAGCCAATCAAAAGATTTTGCTGCGCCTGGAGCGGTATTATGGCATTCCCGGAGGGATTGCCGTGGGTATTCTCACCGTTGAAACCCGGCTGGGGACTTACCTGGGTGAGAAAAGCGCCTTTCTGACCCTTGCCGGCATGGCTCTCTGCGATGATTTCAAGTGTGTGGCGAGCGCATTCAAGGATGAACGCATGACAAAGGGGCGGAGACGCTGGCTCAAAAGGCGGACCGCCCAAAAAGCCGGATGGGCCTACGGTGAGTGCAAAGCCCTGCTCACCTACGCGCAACAGGCCCGGATAGACCCTTTGACCATCCCCGGGTCTTTTTACGGGGCTATCGGTATTGCTCAGTTCATGCCATCTCAGGCACTTCGCCATGGTGTGGATGGGAATGGGGACGGCGTTGTGGATCTTTTTGTTATGGAAGATGCCCTTTTCAGTATGGGCAATTATCTCATGGCAAATGGCTGGCGGGGAAGCATGCGGAGCCGGAGGAAGCAGCGCAGGGCTATTTACAACTATAACCACAGCAGAATATATGTAAACACGGTCCTGGCCGTTGCCGATTATCTTGAAGAGGGTAGAACGGTATTCAGGTGGGACGAAACAGGGAAGTAGTGGAAATTTAACTGTAAGCTTCCAGGGCTTCTTCCCGGGTTTTGAACACGTCGAAGATTTGTGGAAATCCCATTAATTCGAAGATGGCGTTAACTTGTTTCTGTGCGCAGCACAGACCCATTTTACCCCCTTTTTCCTTTAATCTTCTGTGGCAGGTGAGGAAGGCTCCGCAGCCCATGCTGTCCAGAAAACGAATATTTGACAAATCAAATACCACAAAAGTGTTTTCCTCAACGACGGGCGCAATGTTGTGCTTAAAGTCCGGCACCATGGCAGCTTCAAAACTCTCACCCGGCATGGTCACGATTACTACGGCGCCTGTCTTTTCCTGTTCAAAGTTCATGTTTCCACTCCTTTAATCGCTAACCGCTAACGGCATCTTTTAGTTGTTTTAACAGCGAGATGATGTTTTTTCCAGTGGGGGTGCACTCATAAATTACCTGGTCCACACATCGTTCTATCAAGTAGAGACCAAAGCCGCATTCCTGTGTGCCGTCAAAAACGGGTTTTGGCGGGGATTTCAATTGCGTAAAGGGTTTTCCCCAATGGTTGAGGCGTACCATGACCTGCTCTTCAAAGGTCTGTATTTCAATAAGAATTTGTTGGTCTTCCCGATTTCCGTAGGCATGACGAATTATATTGGTGACCGCTTCATGAACTGCAAGTTCCAGCTGCAGAAGGTCTTCCACGGGAACATGTCGGCAGGTGTTGTTTTTGCAAAACCGGCGAATAAACCGACGTGCCGAGGGAAGGTTTTCCAGTCGGGACTGGATCTCTATTGTGTGGAAAGATTGCGGCTTGGTAGTGTGAAGATCCTTTTTGTGAGATTTGATCAGGGGAATGAATTTTCGATTGGCCCCCGGAAATGGGAATCGGTCGATTTCATGAAGCCGGGCCCACCGGAAATCCACCGGTCCCCTTAATTGAACCCTGCCGTTCAGATAGGCGCATCGAAATACGTCCATCACAATTTTGAAATGGGTGTAAGCGTGCCGAATGCGGGCAATCCGTTCCTCGGTTTCCACCACCAGGTTGACTTCTTCCTTGATTTCCCGGATGCAGGCCCTGGAAGGGGTTTCGCCATCCTCGATCTTTCCTCCTGGGAATTCCCACAAGCCCCCAAGAAGGCCGTCCGGTTTCCGTTGTGTAATGAGAACCCTGGACCCTTTCCAGACGATGCCCACAGCAATGTGATATTCCGGTACTCGGGATTTTTTGATGCGTTTGGGGTACTGTTTCACGGCCTTTTCTTTGAAAGCACGGCATCCCCAGGCCAGAGGGCAACCACTGCAACGGGGGGTTCTGGGGGTACAAACCAAAGCACCTAACTCCATCATGGCCTGATTGAATTCCCCGGGTTTCGATTTTTCAAGGAATTTTTCGGCGGCGGCCTTAAACACTTTTCCGGAGGCAGGGTCGTTGACGGGAAGCTCTGTTTTGTGAAATCGCGCCAGCACGCGTTTTACATTGCCGTCTACGGCCGCATGAGGCTTTCCAAAGGCAATGCTCGAAACCGCCGCGGCGATATAATCACCAATGCCCGGAAGGGCCTTAAGCGATGCGTGGCGTTGGGGTATAACACCCCCATGATTTGCCATGACCTCCCGTGCCGCCCGATGCAGGTTTCGGGCACGGGCATAGTATCCGAGACCTTCCCATAGTTTAAGCACTTCCTGCAGGTCGGCTTCGGCCAGCATTCCGGGTTCCGGAAAAGCGGAGAGGAATCTTTCGTAATAGGGAATAACCGTTTTGACCTGGGTCTGCTGCAGCATTACCTCGCTCACCCAGATGCGGTAAGGATCCGATGTTTTTCGCCAGGGGAGGGAACGCCGGCTTTCTCGATACCAATTCAGGAGCTCTTTTTGAATACGGTTCATAGGTCCGGGGTACCCGTGGGTTTCATCTTTTCGTCATTTCATCATAAAGATCTCTCTGGTCAATGACGCGCCGGGCTTTGAATTCCGTTCTTTCCAGTGTGCCCGGGGGCTGCATTTGAACCAGGGTGCGTAACCCCTTTGTTTTAAGGGCAACTTCGAGCATTTTTGCCAGTTTCAAAGTCGACTCATTACTTGTGCCGGGTATGGATTCCGCCTGGACGATCAATTCATCCATGGTTTTTTCCCGGGTGATCACAATGCGGAATTCATCGCCAAAACCGTCAATGCGCCGAATGGCATTTTCGATGGCGCTGGGGTATACGTTTTCTCCCCGCACCACAAACATGTCGTCCGCACGGCCGTAAACGCCCCGCGGCAAACGGGGATACGTTCGACCACAGGGACAGGGGTCAAGGGTCCACATGGAAATATCGCCTGCCCGGAACCGTATCATGGGTTGGCTGGTTCGCTCCAGGTGGGTGTATACGGTCACCCCCTCCTCGCCGTAGGGAACACGCCCGCCGGTTTCAGAATCCACCAGTTCGGCATAAACAATGTCCTGCCACAAATGCATGCCCTTTCGGTGTTCGCATTCGCCGTTGGTCATCCATGGGGTCATTTCCGCGGTGGAGCCGGTGTCGATACAGATGCCGCCGTATGTGTCTTCAATCCGTTTTTTGGTGGCTGGGACGCCGGCGCCGGGTTCTCCCGAGAAAACGAGGATGCGGAAATTAAAATCCTTTTCCGGATCGACTCCCAGGCCCCGGGCTTTTTCGGCCAGGTAAAGGCTGTAAGAAGGGGTACCGTAAAAAACGGTGGGCTTGATCTCCTGTATCCATTCGATGGCCCTTTCGGTCTGGCCCGGCACGCCCGCCCCAAAGGGAAACGCCGCGGCACCGAGCCTCCGAACACCGGCCAGCGCCCCCCAGCTTCCCAGGTATAAACTGAAAAAAGATCCGATAAAAACAGTATCATCCGGGCGCATGCCAAAACCCCACATGATTCTCGCATGGGCCTCCGCAATTCGCTGCAAATCCCCTTCACCGATGCCGAAGGCCGTGGGTTTTCCCGTGGTGCCCGAAGTGCCGTGGACTGACGTAATTTCATCTTTTGAAATGCACAGGTTGCTGCCGAAAGGCGGGTGTTTCAGCTGATCCTCACGGATTTCTTCCTTGGTTACAAAGGGAATGTTCTCAAAATCGGCCAGGGATTGAATATCTTCAGGGGTAACACCGGCCGAATCCCATTTGTTGCGATAAAAGGGAGAGTTCCGGTAGGCATATTGCATCTGGGCCTGAAGTTTTGGGAGAATGACCGTTTCTTCCCGTTTAAGGGGGTCCATGGTTTCCAGCTCCCGGTTCCAGTATGGGGAATCGGACTCCGGAAGGTAATTTGCGTCATATTCAGGGGGCCAGTTCTTGGGCATAAGATTATTGTCCTCCAAGTATTTCCAGAAAAGCATCGATTCGCGTCATGGTTTCGGCTTCGGAGTAGACCCTCTCATCGGCATGGTCGCCGTCAAGGACCAGTACCGGGATGTCGAGTTCTTTCCTGATGATGTTGGCCGCGTCCAATACCCCCACGGACAACACACGGCAGCTCCTGTTGGAGTGGGCAATGACGCCGTCGATGTGATACGAGGAAATGTCTTCGATCAACCTGTGGATATGGTCATCCAAGCTGGTGTTGAGTTCGCCCTCAAGGGACTTTCGAGCAAGTCCGTCAAGGGGATTATTACTGTCCATTCGGGTGACGCCCCAGATGTATTGGCAGTAATCGCTCATGGGAAAGGCGCATCCCCGGTTTTCAAAGTATCCCAGAATTTTGAGGTTATACCAGAACGGAATATTCAGCCACAAAAGGCGGTGCTTTTCTTCGTTCCGATCAAGAATCCCTTTGCCCTCCGCCGCCCGTCGGGATGTTTCATGATAAATCTTCTCCATGAGACCCGCGCCTTCCTCTGTGCCGGCCATGACAATCAAAACAAAGAGAGCATTGCTCAAATCCGATAATCCCAAGGGGGCGGGCACGCACTTTTGAAGATCCAGCAGTTTCTGCCAGTATGCTACTGTCCTGTCGCTCTGGTGTACCGCATGGGCCAGTTTTTCGGGGCTGATTGAGATGTTCAGAATGGATTCGATTTCCCCGATGGCGGAAATGATTTCATCTTTAGCGAAATCCACATAATAATCCGGCATGTTCAGGGGATCCATGACCCTCGGGGTGTTCACAAAGACCAGGGGCTTTCGGTGAATTTGGTGCAGGGTATCCCACCATTTGAAATAGTGGGAGCAGGCGCTGCTCGTCAACAGGAACAGATCCGGATCACCGATGCCGCCATTGGGCGGCTCCATATCATCGGTATGGATGTAGCCCAGGTTGTTTCGGCAGTAAGAGCACAGATCCTGGGTATAGTGATGGGCCTCGGCTTTTTCGCAGTATGCAGGCGATGCGTGTCTGGCGGCGCAAACACAGGCGTAGTTTTCCGGAAAAGCCGGTTGAATGCCCGCGGCATAGGCCACTTCGATGAGGGGGTTTGAACTCATGAGCGTATGGGCCAGGGGTTTTCGAGTTCGCGTATCGCTGTAATGCTTCTTCATGGCGGCCGCGATATCCCTGTTAAAGGCGGGGCGTTCCCGTTTTCTGTTTTCCATCAGATCTTTTTACCCCCGATCATTTCAACAAAAGCCTCCACCCGTGTCTGCAAGGGTCCCACGGCGCATTGGTAATCGGTTTCAATGAGCATGGTGGGTATCCTAAAGCGCTCCCTGATTTTCTGATCCAGTATGGGATAGTCGAATTTTTCAGTTTCACAGTTCCGGTTGATGGCGAAGAGAACACCATCCACCGCATATTCTGCGATGGTGTTTGCCAGAAATGAAAAGCGATCCTTTAGGGCGGTATTAAATCCGCAAGGTACGGTGGTGTAGGCTTTAGCAAGGGATTCCAGGGGGTCTTCTCCTTCCGCTACAATGGGTTCTAAGGATCTGGCCCCGTTATTGAAATCATCTGCAACAATCGTGGCCCCGGCAGTGCTGATGATATCCAAGAGCCGGGTATCGAGGACACACCCCCCCGACAAAAGCAGCCTTACCGGTGAGGGTTCGGGAGAATCGGCGGGTTTTTCAATATGGCTCAAAAGATCGGTCATCATCCGGGTATGTTCTTTTTTGTCCAGCACAAATCCGCTCATGACCATGTTAAAGATATCCATGGCTTGAAAGGGTGGGTTTTTGGCTTTTCTTAACCCGCCGGCTTTTCTTAGAAGCGACCTGTTTTGGTTGTATAGCGTAATGGCATCTGCCAGGGCGTTGGATGTAATTTCCCTATGGATAAAGGCTTCGAGGTTTTTTTTGACCCGTTGCAGTTCTTTTGTGAAGAAAGAAAGCGTGTTGGCGCTGTTTTTCCAGGGGATATTAAGGTAATCGATGAAATCGAAAGGATTGTGCCGTTTCCATGTCTGAAAGAGGAAGGTGACCGCCTCGCAGCTTCGAGGGATGATGACGCCGTCCAGGTACGAGCGTTCCCGTTTCAATATCTGGTCCCATTCCGCCCTCAGATAGGCACACAGGTACGTTTGAAGATGATCGTCCGCCAGGGTGATGGGTTCATCCAAACGGGGATACAATTGAACCGGGTGGAGTCCGGCTGCATACAGGATTTCCTCGGGAAACACCGGGAAAAAATACCCGATCATTTTTTTTCCGTTTCGGGCTTTGATGTTCTGCAGAACCGACGGTGCGTTTCGAACCACGTGGGCCATTGTTTTTAAGGTGCTGTGCATATCTACTCCCTTTAATAAGGTACTCTGCTACCATAGATAATATGGTATCAAGATTCAAGCTTTTACAGCATGATGAAACAATGTTTCCGAATGCTTGAAATTCCGTGAATCTATATGGAATTTTCTGTCATTTTCCGTTTTTAGAATATAGAATGGAAGAAGTTATCGTTGAATATTTTTTTTCATTAATGCTCCCGATGCAGGTTTAAAAGATATGCATGATGCCCATGACGATGCCTTGATAACCGAATTCATTGCCGACAGTCTTGAACATCTGGGGCGTGTTGAACCGGCTCTTCTGACACTTGAAGAAAACGGATCTGCCTGTGACCCCGATGTTGTCCACCAGGTTTTTCGTGCAGTTCATACCATCAAAGGATCGTCCGGGTTTTTTGGTTTTCACGCCATTCAGGATTTAAGCCATGCCATGGAGAACGTGCTCACAAAGATTCGCGAGATGGAGCTTGAACTGGATGCAACGCAGGTTGATGCGCTCCTGGCGGGTGTGGATCGGCTGCGGCAGTTGCTTGCAGCGCCCACGGAAAGCAATGGGATGAATATTCAGCATGAAATTGATCGTTTGAAGCATTCATCCGGAATTAACGGCACCGTTCAGGAGACGTCTTCAGAAACTGAAAGCCTGCCGCCTGAAAGATTGCCGGACGTTTTTCCCCCTGAACTACAGGGAAAAGCAATTCTTCGCATAGAAGGTAACCCGCCGCTGGATGTCCTTGAATTGGCATTGGATTTAGAGGGTGTGTTTCCATGGGGAAGTGATTTCGTGTATGCCGTGTGGGTCTTCCCTGACAAGGATCTCAAAGAAAAGGACCGGACGGTTGAGGCGTTTCATGGTCTTCTGGATTCTTTCGGGAAGTGTTTGGCATCAGACCTGGAAACCACTTTCCCCCTTAAGGAAACAGGCCATGTTGTCTTCAAGACAGTCCTTGAACCGGACTTTATGGAAGATGCACTGGAACTGCCTGCAGCTCAGATTGTGCCTCTGGAAGAGACGGACATCCAGACGGCAGCAGCGCCGGCGGCCGAGGTATCCTCAACTAAAGCAGTGCCGGACGAAACGGAAGCGCCGCCCCGTGTTGGCCCGGATCAGAGAGAATCATCTTTAACACAGCCGGATAGATCGCATGAAACCATTCGTGTCAATGTAAGCCTATTAGATACCCTCATGAATCTGGCCGGTGAGTTGGTGCTGGGAAGAAATGCGCTGAAACAGCGTCTTGAGCTGAAAGGTTATGAGGACCCGAAGCTGGAAGCGGTTATGCAGGATGTGGAGATGATCAGCAGTGTGGTTAAGGAACACATCATGCAGATGCGCATGCAGCCCATCGGGAATATACTGGGCAGGTTCAAGCGAATGGTGCGCGATTTCTCCCGGCAGGTAAAAAAGAAAGTGATACTTACGGTAAAAGGCGGGGAAGTCGAACTGGACAAATCCATCCTTGAAGCCCTTTCAGATCCACTGACCCACCTGATTCGAAATTCCATCGATCACGGCATTGAACCACCCGGGGAACGCATGGCCCTGGGGAAGCCCGAAAGAGGCGTCATTGACCTGCAGGCTTTTCATGAAGCGGGGCAGGTGAACCTGGAGATACGCGATGACGGTCGCGGCATTGACCTGAACAAAGTAGTGGCCAAGGCCGTGGCAAAGGGTATCTTGACGGATACGGACGCAGCGGTGCTGAGCCGAAGGGATCAACTGAATCTGATCTGTCTGCCCGGGTTTTCAACGGCTGAATCGGTAACGGATCTTTCAGGCCGTGGTGTGGGCATGGATGTGGTGCGAAACAACATCGAAAAAATCGGCGGTCATCTGGAAATTGATTCGGTCGCCGGTGAAAGCACCACCATTCGAATTCGTCTCCCCTTAACCTTGACCATCATTCCCTGCCTCATGGTGCGGGCTGCACGGCGGCGTTTCGCCATCCCCCAGATCAATGTGGCCGAACTGGTGGGAATTCAGGCTTCGGAGGTTTATCATCGTATTGAAAAGGTGGGTGGGGCGGATGTGCTTCGCCTTAGAAACCGTTTGCTGCCCCTGGTTCGACTGGCGGATGTGCTACAGCTTGACCGGGAATTCATGCATCCCTTTTCAAGGGATCACATCTCTGAAAGACGCGTCCGTATTGCGGACCGCCGGCGGGAAAATGCCGATGGAAAAGGGGATCGTTTAAATCCCGAAGATCTTGATAATCGAAGAAACAGGGCATCGGATCGTCGCATCCGCCGTCAGGGAGATGTCTATGTGGTGGTGCTGCGGTTGGGCATGCATTATTACGGGCTTCTTGTGGATGAGCTTTTTGACATGGAGGAGGTGGTGGTGGAACCGCTTCTTCACTACATTAAGGATTGCCGGTGCTTTTCAGGGGCGACCATCATGGGGGATGGACGGGTGGCCATGATTTTGGACCCTGCGGGAATTGCTGAATTTTCAAGACTTCGCTTCAAAGAAGTGAGCTCGGAGGAAGACCGTCGGCTGGAAGAGAAAAAAAGAGGGGAATTGCTACATTCAGCGCCTAAGCAATCCATAATCCTTTTCAACAACCATCCCGATGAGTATTTCGCCATTCCCCTCGACCGGGTGTCCCGCCTGGAAACCATTGCCGTTGATGATATCCGAAAGATTGGCGATAGAGAGTACATGACCTTAAAGGGGGAAGGATTGCCGCTGCTGCGTTTGGAGCGAATGTTGCCCATCAACGCTGTTCCAGACCTTACAAATGAAATCTTTGTTATTATTCCAAAGGCCGACACCCCAACGGGGGGTATTGTGGCATCGCGAATAGTCGATTTTTTTGAAACCGATGTGGCCATCAAACAGGAACCTGAGATGTCCAGGGAGATTGCGGGTTCAGCTATGGTGGGCGATCAGTTGACTTTTTTCCTGGATATTGATGAAGTACTGGCGTCATTCAAGGTGTTGCTCGGGCAACCCGGGGTGGAGGGTTAGATGGCGCAGTTTGTAACGTTCAGGCTCGATAAGCAGCTCTTGGGTATTGATTTGTTGCGGGTGCGCGAAGTCAATCAGGTTCTTGACATTACCCCGGTTCAGCATGCCAGGCCTTATATCCTCGGGTTGGTGAATCTGCGGGGTCAAACCGTTGTGATTTTTGATTTGGGCATTTGCTTGGGGCTGAAGCCTGCTGTGATGACGGATGAAAGCCATGCCATTGTGCTCAAAGATGAGCGGGTAGGCCTTCTGGTTGATCGGATCGGGGATGTGGTGCAGGCTGAAGAATCGGAGATTGAATTTTCTCTGGCCGATCGTGGAGGAATGGGAATTCCATTTTCCAAAGGGGTTTTAAAATTAAAAGACGATTTGCTGGTTATCCTTTCAGCTAAAAAAATCATTGAGCAGGAAGTGGCTGAAGGTAACCGGTGACCTTAATATAAGGGGGGTGCTGTCATGGGGGTCAAGCTTTTTTCGAAGAGGCATGTTCTAATCTGGACTTTTGTATTCGGGTTTATTCTATGGGTTCATCCGGGAGAACGGGTTTCGGCCCAACAGCCTGCGACGTATGCGGGTTCCAGGGCCTGTATGGAATGCCACGAGACGGAGTATACGAAATTTTCAACCTATGCGAAAAAGGCAACCTCCTATGAACACATCAAGAAGATGCGGCGGGGGTTGACGGCGGAAGAATTCCAGGGCTGTTTTGAATGTCATACCACGGGATACGGCAAACCCGGTGGTTTCAAGTCCGAAAAGGAGACGCCCGACCTGAGAAATGTCGGTTGTGAATCCTGTCATGGTCCGGGAAGCCTTCATGTCAAAACAGAGAATTCAGAAGACATCAAAGGAAAACTGACGGCTACGGATTGCGAAGCCTGTCATAGCAAAGAACGCGTTGATGCTTTCAATTACAAGCCGCTGGTCTATGGGGGAGCCCATTAGAAAGGAGCCCGTTTTATGAAATGGATACCGTATTTCAGGGAACATCCCTGGTTGAATCTGCTGGTTAGCCTGTCCATTGTGTTTGTTCTGGTGTTGGGATCCATGATTTTTATCAATATCAAATATGTGGATCGCCTGATTCAATCCCAGATGCAGAAACAGGGCGAGATGCTGGCGGAGTCTATTAAAGGATCCATGTTTGATGCCCTTGCCGTGGGGAATAACGACGGGGTCCGGTCCCAGTTCAAACGGTTGAAGCGGAATGTCCCCGATCTGGGGGTTTATGTTTACAGTTTTGATCAGAAGATTTTCTTTTCAAGCGACCCCCGTTTTGAGGGTCAGACCCTGGGTACAGTCCTGGCGGATGCCTCCCTTACCGAACAGATCGGGCAAATGATCGAAACGGGCGATGCTCGTGGGGCGACTTTTGAAAACAGTATTTCCGGAATACCTTACATGAGCCTGGCAAAGCCTATTCGGAATGAATCCCGTTGTTTTCACTGTCACGGGAAAAGCCGGAAAATCCTTGGGGGTATTCTGGTTATGTCCCCCACCAGTGGTGCATACGAGGCGGCAAGGCAGGCACGTCGATTGGGCATTTTTATCGGTGCCATCGGTCTGACCATTGTAATCCTGTTGACCGCTTTCTTTTTTCGAAGAATGGTCCTGCAAGTGAACAAAGTCGTGAACCGCATTACTGAAACCAGCAAAAGCCTTGCACAATCCTCGGAGTCCCTTACCATTACCTCTGATGAAATGACCTCACAAGCTGAAAAAATGCGGGAGAAGTCGAGCATGGCTGCTGAGGCCACTGACCGGGGATCCGCCAATATAAGCAATATGGCGGCTGCTGCTGAAGAGTTTAGCATGCAGATCGATTCCTTGAATACCACATCCGAGGAGATGAGCAGGAAAGTGGCTTCCATCGGCAAGGGGACAGAGGATGTATCCGACAATCTCAACAATGTGGCGGCTGCTGCTGAAGAGATGTCTAATTCTGTCAATGCGGCCGCCGGTGCCATTGAGCAGATGTATGCCACCCTCAATGAGGTGGCCAAAAACGCTTCCAGGGGGGCAAACGTGACGGGTGAGGCCACACAACAGGCCGACCAGACCTCCGGAACCGTTAACCAGTTGGGATCGTCGGCCAGGGAAATCGGGAACATCGTTGATTTCATCAAAGGGATTGCGGCACAGACCAACCTGCTTGCCCTCAATGCCACCATTGAGGCTGCCGGCGCCGGTGAAGCGGGGAAAGGATTTGCAGTGGTGGCCAATGAGGTCAAGGAACTGGCCAGGCAGACGGCCCGGGCCAC
This sequence comes from uncultured Desulfobacteraceae bacterium, assembly GCA_964412835.1. Taxonomy (GTDB): domain Bacteria; phylum Desulfobacterota; class DSM-4660; order Desulfatiglandales; family Desulfatiglandaceae; genus NaphS2. The sequence goes on from CAYPQJ010000012.1 coordinate 24,093, forward strand.
GGAAGATGTTCAGAAAAAGGTCGAAAACATGCAGACCAATACCCAGACGGCCATGAAAGACATCGAGGATATTGCCAAGGTGATTTCCGAGATCAACACCATCATGATTACCATTGCCACCGCAGTGGAACAGCAGACCGCCACAACCAATGAAATTTCCAAAAGTACCGGGGAAGCGGCTTACGCTGCCAACTCGGTTTCCAAAAATGTCCATGAGGCGGCGGGTAAGGCTGGTGAAACATCAAGATTTGTTCAGGATTACGTGAAAGCGGAACAGGATGTGTCAAACACCATACTGGATGTATCCACCAGCACCCGGGCCATTGCCAGGGATGCTTCGGAAGCGGCAGTGGAAATTCGAAGTGTTTCCGAAAGTGTGGGGGAAATAAGTGCCGCCGCCGATATGGGTGCTGAAGAGGCAGTGAAAACGCACGATGCCTCCAGCGAGCTGGCCGACCTGGCGGCGCGGCTACATAAAATGGTCGAAAAAATTAAAGTTTAGAAACCCCTATTCCAATAGAAGATGAAGAGCACCGAACTAAAAATACTGGTCATCGGTTCCGAGCCCCATTCGAGGGGCGTTGTTGTTACTGCTTTGGAGCAGGTTGAGGGACTTCGGGTGATGTCCACGGCCACGAGCGGATCGGTTGCACTGGCCAGACTGCACCGTTCGCTGATAGATATGGTCATCCTGGATATTGAAAGCGCGGATAATGAAGCTCTGGATACGTTATCAAGCATTCATAGGGAATTTCCCCTGATAGCCATTGTGGTAATAGGCGATCCCGATTCGTGCGGAGCGGGTAGGATGTTGAAAGCCCTTGAGATAGGGGCTCTGGATTTTATCCCTCGACCTACCGAAAATCCAGTAAGTCTGCAGGACTTCACACGGCAGTCCACGGTTCTGGTCGGCATGCTTCGGAACCGAATGAGCTTTCAACAGAGTCGAAGTATTCCTGTGAATAATCACAACGACTCGACTGCCGACAGACCCCCCGCCCAAGAGGATGAGGCCCGTCGCCGGGGCGTGATTCAGCCGGAAAAGGCTTCCCCGACGGTCATAAAGAGAAAAACGCATTTTCAACCCCCCAGAATTGATGCTGTGGTAATCGGGATTTCAACGGGTGGTCCCAATGCGCTCCTGGCTTTTATCCCCTCGCTCAAAGGTGATTTGGGAGTCCCGATCTTCCTGGTCCAGCACATGCCGAAACATTTCACTACACCTCTTGCGGAAAGTTTGAATAAGCGGTCATCCCTCACTGTCAAAGAGGCCGAGCACAATGAAATCATTTTGCCCGACACGGTTTATATCGCTCCCGGCGGCCGGCACATGGTGGTTTCCCGGAACCTTCAGGACTTTTCGCCTGGTGACGGATCACGAATTGGTCTCAATGATGATCCACCCGTCAACAGTTGCCGGCCATCCGCGGATGTGCTTTTTTCCTCGGTGGCCCGCGTTTACGGCCGGCATGTTCTGGCGGTGGTCATGACGGGAATGGGAGGCGACGGCATGCAGGGGTCCAGGGATGTGCGGGAGAGGGGGGGGTATTGCATTTCCCAGAGCGATGATACCTGTGTGGTATACGGTATGCCCAAGGCGGTCAATGATGCCGGTCTTTCCAATGAGACGGTTCCTCTGGATCGAATGGCGCAGCGGGTTATGAGGCTTGTCAGGGGTTGGAGAGGGGAGGGACCATGATAATGGATCTTAACCCTCAGGAATTCGTCCTGCTCAGCCAGTTTATTGAGCGGCAGTCGGGCATTATGCTCAAAGAGAACAAAGCTTATCTGATCAAAAACCGTCTTTCTCACCTGGTCACGGAATATGGCTGTCGCAGCTTTGCCGAGTTCTATTTCAGGCTCCGAAATGAGCCCGCTGAAAGCCCCATGGTGACGTCTCTGGTGGATGCCATAACCACGGGTGAGACCTCCTGGTTCAGAGATCGCCATCCGTTTCGAATCCTGCGAAATCGATTTATTCCCCAATACCGGCAGGAAATCATAGATGGTCGGCGCAGCAACATCAAGATTCTTTCCATGGGTTGTTCAACGGGGCAGGAGCCCTATTCCATTGCCATGGCTGTTCTCGATGCATACGGTGCATACGGTGGCGAGAAGGCTTGTCTGGAACAGGTCAATATCGTGGCGGTGGACATTTCTAAAACCTGCCTTGCATTAGCGCAAAGGGCCGATTATGACCATGCGGCCATGGATCGAGGCTTAAGCTCCGAATACCGGGACCGTTATTTCCGAGGGTCGGGAAAGGGATCCTGGTTTATAAAAGACAAGGTGCGGGATCTGGTCAGTTTTCATTCGTTGAATATTGGAGACGGCATCTGGGATCTCGGTTTATTTGATATTTTGTTTTTGCGCAATGTGATTATCTATTTTTCAGATACGTTGAAACGTGATATTTTTGAAAAAGCGGCGCGGATCATGAAACCGGGCGGTGCCCTTTTTCTGGGTACAGGGGAATCAGTGAGCGGCTATACCATGCGCTTTGATATCCTGGAAGATGAGGGTGCCCTTTATTACCGGCTTAAATCAAAAATGGCATAGCCTTAGAATAAGGAGTTGAAGACTCAATGGCAGCCGATACAACACGCGGCTTTGATGGCTTAAAAGCAGATGGAACCCCTTACCGGGTATTGGTAGTTGATGATTCCGTCATCATGCGGAAGATTCTCAGGAAGGTGCTGGGCGATGAACAATATGAGATTTGCGGAGAGGCGGAAGATGGGGGTGGGGTGCTGGAACTCTATAAAAAACTTCGTCCGGATGTGGTGACACTGGATATTTTTATGGACCAGGTGGACGGTATTACCGTCTTAAAAGAGATCATGGCCTTTGACAAAAGCGCAAGAATCCTGATGCTGTCCGGTGCGGAAGAAAAAAAGCCGATTATAAAAGCCATTTCCATGGGTGCCAGGGACTATGTGGTAAAACCGCCTGATCGTGGCATTCTGCTGAAAAAAATTAAGAAGATTCTACATTCATGAATTTATGAGATTTTTTGTTCCTACCATGTTTCACCTTAAAGACTCTCCCCTATGAGCTGTTGCACTAGCTCATTTGGGCCAAGATATATTTGTACTATTTTTGCATCCCTCATATATTTTTCTACCGGATATTCCTTAGAGTATCCGTAAGAGCCCATCACTTGGACACAGTTTGACGTTATTTCCATAGCAGCATTTGAAGCGAATACCTTGGCTATATTGGAATACCTTTAAACAATGTCGATTTCCTCTTAGTGGACTCTCCTTTTTTCACCTTTCCAATACCATTCACGTACGGTGCGCTTCATTAATTTCCCCGATCCTGTTTTAGGTAAAATATCGACAAAATCAATCGTTTTGGGAGTTTTGTATCCGGCCAACCGTTTTTTCACATGGTTTTTCAGATCTTCTTCCGCTACTTCCTCTCCGGGTTTACAAACGACCACCGCCTTGACGGCCTCGCCCCATTTTGGATCCGGAACGCCGATGACCACACATTCGAGCATGGCCGGATGTTCCATGAGGACATGCTCCACCTCGGTTGAATAAACGTTTTCTCCTCCGGAAATGATGATGTCCTTTTTCCGGTCCACGATGTTCAGGTATCCTTCCGCATCCATTACGGCCAGATCCCCGGTTCTGAACCATCCATCTTTGAACGCGTCTCTGTCGGCCTCCGGCCGGTTCAGATAACCGGGACTTACCGTGTCGCCCCTGACCCAGATTTCTCCAACAGTTTCATCGTCTTTAGGTATGTCCCGGCCCTTTTCATCCACCACCCGGAGTTCCACGGTGATGAATTCCCTGCCGGTGCGGCGGATAATTTCCAGCTGTCTTTCAATGGGCAGCTCCCTTAAATGTGCCTTTATGGTGGATACCGTGCAGTAGGGAGAGGTTTCGGTCAGGCCGTAGGTCTGAACATAGTCGCAATGAAAGGTGGAAATGATCCGCCGGACCGTTTCAGGGGCAATGGCACCCATGGCGTGGGCGGTGACGTTGCGGTGCGTCAGGATCACGCCCTTCGGTCTGCCGGTGGTTCCGGAGGTATAATAGAGGTGCTCGGGGGCATCGTCTGCGAGAAGTTCCGGCGCCTTGAAACTCGCCGCTCCTTGATGAAGAAAGGATTCATAGGCCCAGGATTTGCCTTTGGGGAGGGTGGGGGGTGCGTCCGTCAGCCATACCACCGCGGTGCCTCTATGGTGATCATTTGGCACAACCTCAAAACAAAGACCGGGCCATGCTTTTTGTTATTTGCTTTCGTGGATCGGCATGGACGGCGCTATGGCCGCCCATGGGTTCTTAAGATTTAGCCAGAAATTTCAGTGCCGGTTCAGGCAACGGCGTAAAATTATACTTGAGGGGATATTTGTAAACAGCTTGATGGGTTTTCTTCAGATTTTCGTAAAGTCTGTTAAGATGGGCAAACGGTATGCCCATTATCATCTCGTCGTCGGCCGCCATGGCATATCGCCGCTCTCCGATGTCGGCAATGGCCAATTTCACCTTACCGGTCAGATAGGGTACCACCAGCACTTCGTAGCAGCATGCGCCGTGACCGTTGGTGCTCAAGGTGACGTTGTCTGCGCCGTCCCACATGTTGGCATAGACCAGGCTGAGCATCTGATGGGGATTTCCGAAAATCTGCACCACGTCAGGCTCAACCGGAATGGTACTCAGGGGGGCCACGGCCAGGGCCTTGAATTTACCCGGTTCTATGGTCATCCTGTCGGCGAAGATTTTTTGGGTGGCTTTAATGTCTTTTGCGAACCAGCCGGCGCACCGGGTGCCGTCGGCGAGATCCTGCGGAACGTCAAAAAAACCCTGTAATGCGCCGCCCGCTGCACAGGCCGTGGCCAGGTCCCCCGTGGTGTAGACCCCCTTTTCATGATAGCGCGCCGTTCCCACAAGCTGACAAATGGTGATTTGTTGCTCTATCTTTTCAAATGAACCCGGGATATCACTTTCATTTTCATAATATTTCAATCCTAAAGGCGTTGTTCGTACCCTCAAAATCCTATCCAATTCAGCCCCTATTCGATGATAAGCATCCATTTCTTTTTCCCCTATATTGTTGATCAAACGGTTTCTTAAAAAGTTTTGGCAGCTTTCACCATGGCCATAATATTTGGGGGGGGTGCCTCGGGCGGTGTTCTGCATCCCGAACTCAATACGAAATTTCCGTTGCCGCCCATGCCCTTTAAAATGGCCGCCCTTGCCGCCGCTTCAACCTCGGCAGGCGTTCCCGATGCCAAAAGGGCAGGGGCCACATTCCCCCACAGGCAAAAATCATCACCTACCACCTTGCGGGCCCTTTCCAGATCAACCCTTTCGGAAACACTCAGGGCGTCAATCCCCGTGGAAACGAATTCTTCGATGCGATCATTGGTGTCTCCACACACATGCATCATTATCCTGATTTTGTGGCTTTTCAGCGCGTGAACCAGTTTTTCAAGATAGGGGAGCACATATTGGTTCAACAGTTCCTTGGATATTTTGTCCGCCGAGGATGTCGGCTCGCCAATCCAGAGAATATCGGCGCCCGCCTGAACAGCCGCAGCCCCCGTGACCATGAGCGTATGGGTACACAACTCCAGCAACTTGTCAAGGTGTTTATTCCCATTTCGGCAGTCATCCATGATTTTTTCCGGTCCCCGGAGCATGCAGGCCATGCGGAACGGCCCCTGCACATATGCCAACACCGGAATCCGTCCGTTTGCCAACTCTTTTAAACGGCGTATCCCCTCTATTATCAGCGGGATTTTCCCGTCCCGGGTATGGTTGGGCTGTTTGATTTTAAGGAAGTCTTTTTCATAATCCTTTATAACCGGGTCCGTGACCGAAGGTACCCCTTCCATATCCGGGGGAATGTGAATGGAGCTGCCCATGGCCTCGGCTTCCGCCTGAATTCCCCATAAGTCCCACAGTATATCGAGCTCGAATGTATGTGCACAATAATACTGAGCAAATGCTTGTTGTCCGGGAGTGCTTAGCAGGTCCGAAAAATTGAATCCCACCTGTCTGGCGCACCATTCTCTCACAATGGGAGCCACCGGTATGCGGTCAACGTCCCGTCCTTCCATAACACCCATAATCCTCTCGTAGGAATTCATAACCATTCTCGCCTTTCTTGGTCTTTTAATAACTTATTTACGGCATTAGCCGTTTTAATACCTGACGGACTTCTTCCTCGGTATAGGGGCCGGCCTCCACATACTCCCTCGTTTCTTCAATGACCCTTTCCGGATTATGATAGGCATAATATTGATTGAGTTTATTCTCATGGTGTATGCCCATCCCCGCCCCGATTATTTCCAATGCACTGCTGACTTCATAAGGATATGCATCAGCGGCGCCGTAAAAATTTTGATGACAGAATTGACAGGCGGTTGCCAGGATATCAGGGTCTACCTCCCCCGCAGCGTCCATCGCTTTCTCGCGCAGGGCCCTTGCCATATTGGGATCACTCCTCCATGCGGCACCACCACAGCAAAGGGACGCTTCTTTTGATTCCGGCATCTCCATAAACCGCAGCCCGGGAATCGCTTTAAAGATCCTTCGGATGTATTCAAAATCACCACTCATCCTTCCGAGCTTGCAGGGGTCGTGGTACGTAATCTTTTTTTCCACCCGTCTGGTAAACTTGAACGTATCCAATCTTTCCGCCATGACTTCGAACACATGTTTGACCCGGAAGGGAATCCGTGTAAATTTGGATATTTCATTTCTAATGGAATACAGACACATGGGACATTGAACGAACACTTCTTTCGGACTGTATTCACTTAGATACTCTATTAACTGAATGCCCTGTTTTTCCGACATATTGAATTGGCCGATGCCTGAAAATCTTGCACCGCAACAGACGGCGCCGCCGGCGACCGCTGTGAAGTTTAAACCGAGCATTTCAAGGATATCGAGTAAGGTGTTCAGGATGCTGACATATCTTTTCGAGTGACACCCGATGAACAAAACGGCGTCGCTTTTTTGAATATCCGAAAAACCGCTGTCCGCCCACCGTCTTTCCCACGGTTTTATCTGAAGTCCGGCCAGGATGTCATCGAAGTCCCAATCGGTCAACAAATGGTTCCCCACCGAGAGGCTGGTTAATGAGAGATCCCGTTTCCCTTGAATGAGAGCTTCCGCCCGCAGGGCTTGAAGGACGTCAAATACATTGATCTCCTGAGGACAGATATCCCGGCAGATCCCGCAACGGGTGCAGGCAAAAGCACGTTCAACGGCAAGAAAAGAGAGGGGGTCGCCCTCAAAACTTGCTTTTATGTCCGACATAATGTGTTGCGGTTCTTCTTCCCGTATATTGCTGTGGGGAATGCAGGGGCAGGCCTCCAAACAGATCCCGCACGATATGCAATCCGCCGTAAAATGTTGCACCGCTTTTTCAAAGCGCGTTATGGAAGGTTTGTTTCCGGTCAAGGAATTTCCTCATTCATACAATTTTGCCCGTTTGGTTCTGGGCGGTCAATGGGTCCTGTTGCGTTTATGATGAATTCACATTTTATTGGGAAGCCACAAAATGATTTGGGGCACGAGCATTGCTAATGCCAGACACACACCCTGAATCACAACAAAGGGCGTAATGGAACGATAGACATCCCCCATGGTGATGCTGGGAGGAGCAATGGCTTTCATATAGAACAGATTGAAACCGAAAGGCGGTGTGATATAGGCCATTTCGGAATTGATGATGAACAATACGCCGAACCACACGGGGTCGTACCCAAGGGCCTCGACAATCGGCAAAAAAACCGGGATGGTTAACATGACCATCCCCACCGGATCCATGACCATGCCCAAAATGAAATAAACCAACATCATGAAGCCGATCATGGCCAGTGGTGGAACGTTGATGCTCGAAACCAGATCGAGAATCAGTTCCGAGGCGCCGGTGGCGGCATAGATCCCTTTGAAACAGGCGGCGCCAAAAACAATCCATATGGCCATGGATGAGATGAGAAGCGTGCTCAACAATGCCTGCCTGAGGTTTTTCCAGGTAAGTTTTCCGTATACGGCCGCGCAGATCAGACTTCCCACGGCGCCGATGCCGGCTGATTCGGTGGGCGTGCACATGCCGGTATAAAGAGACCCCAAAACGGTTATCACCAGCAACAAGGGCGCGATCAGGGCCCTGAGGGCCAGGAATTTATCGCGCCAGCTGAACCTGTCCCGGGCCGGCGGCGCCAGACCGGGGTTGAAGAAGCATTTGATGGTGATGTACAGAATGAAAAAGAGGGTTAAAAGTATGCCCGGAATCATGCAGCCGAGAAAAAGCTTTCCCACGGAAGTACCGCTGATGGAGCCATACAGTATGGCGATCACGCTGGGCGGGATCAAAATCCCCAGGGCCCCCCCGGCCATGATGGTGCCGGTCACCAGTTTTTTGTCATAATTTCTTTCCAGCATGGACGGCATGGCAATGACCCCCATGGTGATGGCCGCTACGCCGCTGATCCCCGCCATGGCCGCGAATATGGCGCAAATGACGATGGTGCCGGAGGCGAGGCCTCCGGGAATATTGTTCAACCATCGGTACATCATGGTGTAGAGGCCGGCGGCCAAACCGCTTTTCTCCAGCATATTGGCCATTAACACAAACAGGGGCACCGCTGTGAGTACAAAGCTTGTGCCGGCGCCATAAGCTTCAAGGACGATTGTGAACAGGGACTGGGACCCGAATAGAAAATAGCTGAAAATAATCGCCAATCCCGACAGGGTAAAAGCGACCGGCAGCCCCAGGACAAGCAGTAATATCAATGAACCGAAAAATATCAGGGTGATTAACCAAGGTTCCACTGTTATGCTTCCTCTCTCACAAATATCCCACCCTCGCCTTTGACGATTTCACTCTCCATCTTCTTTCCCGTGAAGATGAAAATGACATCCCGTATCCATTTGGCGAGGCTTTGAAGCCCCAAAAGGAGTCCTCCCAGTGGAATCATTAATTGGCTGGGCCAAAGGGGCGATGCCGTAACCGTGGTGGCGGTGTGATGCTCAATAAAAGATTCCCAGGCTATTTCGATACCGAATCGCACCAGAACAATACTCAAGAGGAATGCAAAAATGCAGGTAACCATATCGACCCGTGATCTGGTTCGGTCTGACCACCTGCCGTAAAGGATATCCACCCGGACATGGCCGTTATGAAGCAGAACATAACCGCCTGACAAAAATACCAGCGTCACCAACTGATACTGATTCATTTCCGTTGCCCAAATAATGGGGCAATTAAATAGGTATCGCATGAAAACATCGGCAAAAACCAAGAGCGAGAGTGACAAAATAAGAAAACAGAATATCTTTCCTATCCATTCATTAACCGTATCGATTATTTTCAAAAATTTGGATATCCTATTCATGGGAGCGCTTTTCTCTTCAGCCATATTTATTGGCCGTATTTTCGCCAAATTTCCATTAGCTTGGCACATTCGGGACTTTTTTCCGACAGCTTATCCCAGTAGGGCATTGCCAGTTTTTTCATTTTCGCCCATTCTTCGGGCGGTATTTGGGTGTAGGTCACATTGTATTTGCTTTCGGCGACCGAACGGGTCAGCGCATCAATTTTTACCGCATTAATATTGTGGGAAAAATCGGATATTTTATACGCCTCTTCCATCAATATCTCCCTGTATTCCTTTGGAAGTTTGTTAAAGGCCTTCAGATTAACCGTTACTTCCGGTCCGGTATTGAAAAGACTCGGTTGGGACACATATTTGGCAACCTCGAACAGCTTATAGGCGTTTCCGATGTAGATGGATGCAGTGAAACCATCCACGGTTTTCCGCTGCATGGCCGTATAAAGTTCAGAGATGGAAATGTTTACGGGAACGGCACCGTATTCCTTTGATATATGGGCGATTATTCCACCGGTTCGAATCTTATGTCCTTTCAGGTCTTCGCTTTTTCTAATGGGAAAGGTGGTAATGTAGGAGTCCGCGCCGGCGGAAAATCTTGCCAGGTAGTATAGATTATGCTTTGCATAGACATCCCGCATGATTTTCAGAAAATCGGTTTCGGTGATAACCTTCCAGAATGCCTCATTGTCGATGGGCCCAAAGGGAAAATTCGTCGTGAAATCGGCCTCGGGGATGACGCCCGTGTATAACACCCCGATGGTCAGGCCCATCTCAACTGCGCCTTTCATGACGCCGCTGGCGGTCTCCATGGGCTTGATAAGGGTGCCGGGGGGCAGAACTCTGATGTTGAATTTGCCGTTGGTCCTCTCTTTCACTTTGGTGGCCAGAAGTTTGGCCAAACCGTAAGCGCCGTATGCTTTTCCACCATAGATTTTTTCCGGTGGCGACAGGCAGGACTGGCATCTCCAGTTAACTTTGGGCAGATTGTCGGCCGCCGAACAGATGGGAATCGTTGCGGCGACCAGGATTGCGGCTGCAAAAATTGCCGGAACGGCTCTCAATTTATTCCAATTGCTCTCCCTTTTCATTTTGTCCCTCCTTTGATACCGTATTTCATATTTTGATTGTTATTCCAATGACTTTCGACAATAAGGCACAATGATCAATGTCAGGTGGTCAGCCAGGAGCCTTCGGCTTTCGATATTTGATCTTTACTGATGATGGGGCCGGGCTCCAGTATGGTGACTTCGGGCTTACAGCCGAATTTTTCAGGGACGATTTTGACCCACAATTCGGAAGTGAGATATAATTGAAGCTTTTCCTCGGAGTCAAAGACGTACAAAGCGCCCCACTCACCTTTTTCCTGATTGACCCACCAGCATTTCGAAAAGATGCCGGGAAGATTGTACATCAGTTCATAGGCCCCGCTGAATCTCTCTCTCCATTCAGCGGTGGTCATTTCTTTATCCATTTTAAACACAACCCATGCTGCTTTCTTCTCAGACGCCATACGATTTTCTCCTTTCATTTCTCCTGCATTGTAAAAAAATTGTTGATGAACCTTCAGGTGCGACTGTTTCCCTTGTAAAGCAGGGCCGTTTGGATGCCCTTCGAAAGGGTATTAAGCAACTACCATGCCATCCGAGTCTTTAGAGGAAAGTATTTTAATTTATTTAGTGATAACAGTGGTATGCATGCGATGGGGGCGGGGCTGTCCTTTCGGAGTACGGGCCATGGACGGGAGGCTTGACTGCAAAAATGCAAGAAGGATTTTCCCGGATAATCCATCAGAGAATGTATATGTAATTATAACAACAGGTTGGAACGTTTCGCAAATATGCGAATAGGTTTTCGCAACTATGCCTTTTTGAGCTTCCTGTAGAGGGTGCTGGAATTGACCTTTAAATGGATTGCCGCTTCATGGATGCTGCCATGCTTTTCTATCATCTCTTTTATGAGATTGACTTCAAATCGGCTCAGAGCATCTTTAAGGGATTCGGATTGCCCAAGCGAAAAACCCTGTGCCGCTCCCGCCAAAAAGTCCGGCAAGTCTTCAGGGACGATCTCCTCGTGGGGTGTGACGATAACCAGCCGTTCAATAATATTCCGGAGTTCCCGAACATTTCCCGGCCAATGATAAGCCATCAGAAGATCAAAGGCGGGTCTGCTTAGATAGATATTCTTGTTGTAAGCCAAATTGAATTTCTGAAGGAAATAATTGATCAGGTGAAGCAGATCATCTTTTCTTTCTTTTAATGGGGGGATAAGTATGGGGACGACGTTTAAACGAAAAAATAAGTCCTCTCTGAACTTTCCCTCTTCAACTCGTTTCCTGAGATTCCGGTTTGTTATGGCGATAATCCGGACGTTGATCTTTTTCGGCTTCAACGCTCCCACCCGGGTGATCTCAAGATGCTGAAGTGTTCGCAACAATTTAACCTGCAAGTTGAGAGGCATTTCTCCAATTTCGTCCAGAATGACGGTGCCCCCTTCGGCGGTTTCCAGCAAACCGGGTTTCCCTTCGTTTGATGCGCCCGTGAAGGCGCCCTTTTCGTAACCGAAAAGTTCGGTCTCCAAAAGGTTATCCGGGATGGCGCCGCAATTTATTTTCAGAAACAGCCCGGTCGCACGCCTTTGACTGTGTTTGTGGATGAATTCCGCGACCACCTCTTTTCCGACGCCTGTTAAACCTGTGATCAGAAGGGGGACGTCAACAGGTGCGACGCGCATGGCCAGTTCCAAGACCTCTTTCATGGCCTTGGAATCGGCAACGATGTTTTCATGTTTGAAAGTTTGGGTTTTAAGTCTTTCAAGTTTTTTGTGATATTGCTCGGTCAGTTTTTTGCTCTTTTCCAGTTGGGTGGAGAGCCTGCGTATGTCCGTAAGATCCCGAACACTAGTGACAACCTTTACAATACGACCCTCTTCGTCAAATATGGGTATCCCTGAAGAAAGGACCTCTTTCCCCGAGTTCATTCTGTACCGAATTGTCACCGGTTTTTTTTCTTGCAGTACCATTAATCCGGCCGATCTTGAACAATAGCCTTCCCTTTCGAGGGTAATTAAATTCTTTCCTATGACATCCTTTCGGCACAAACCGGTAATTTTTTCCCATGAAGAATTTACCCTGAGAGTATTTCCATCCCCATCGGTGATGAATAACCCATCATAAATCGATTCAAGAATGACGTCGAATTCCTTGACCATGGATCTGTAAGTCTCTAATTCTGCGATCATCATGGCATCCTTGGAGAAGTCTGTTGCTGATTTGTTGGAAGGCTCAGTTCCTAAGTCAGGCTTATGCATGAAAAAGCGACTCCTAAAAGATGTCTTAACCTGGAAAGACTATAAATTCGGAAGAAAAAACAAATTGCGACATTATGGCGCCCCCCCCCCTTCCACAACGATCCTGACCCCGGGGGGTGAAACAAATTTAAAAAACCCTTTTTCAAAGGTTTTTTTCATTGTAAAACCGCCCAGGTTGAACCGGGTGACGCTGCCCAGCGCATTGAAAATCCGGACAGTGCGTTTGTCATGTTTGGGACTTACGGTTAGGGCGATACGGTCAATTTTTAGACAGGGTGGGTCCGGAATTAATACAATTTCATCATCCCCATTTTCATTTTTTTCCTGCAGCGTTACGTTGAAGCTGTCATTGACATCCGCCAGGCCGCGGAAGATATCACTGAGCAGCCTCAGCTCTCTGCCGAAATCTTCTGCGCGATACCGGTGGGCCTCCTTCTTGTGGGGGATGTACCACCAGAGGATATTGTTATTGGCGATGATGATTTCAGACCCGGGTTTTTCCTGGTCCAGCCTCAGAAAATGGGGCGGTTTGAAATGAATGACGCCGGATGCCAGATCCCCTTTGGCCTGGGTGCCCAGCATGCTCATGGATCGGGTCATGACTTCCCGGGTGTAGGGCACTGAAAGTCCCGAAGACGTTCTATAACGATTCTTGATCCCCTGGAGTATATTTGAAAGAGTGTCTTCCGCAAAGACCGGCGGGTGCGCCAGCATTACCAGCGCCGGTATCAGCAACAGCATTTTTAGCATGTCATCCTCCCTTCCTGCCGTATACTTCCCGCGGGCGAACCCCGTCCGATGGCCCCACGATCCCTTCTATTTCCATGGCTTCAATCATTCGGGCCGCCCGGTTGTAACCCACCCTCATTTTTCGCTGCAACATGGAGATAGAGGCCTGTCCGCTTTTACAGACCACTTGCACGGCTTCATCAAATTTTTCATCCAGTTCCAGGTCCTCTTCCTCTTTGGTTTCATCTTCCTCCATGTGGGAAAGGATGGTGGTGTCATAGTCCGGTTTTTTCTGGCTCCTCAGAAAGTCAGCCACCCCTTTAACGTCTTCCTCGGAGATATAGGCGCCGTGAATGCGCGTGATGCGGCCCACGCCGGGGGGCATGAAAAGCATATCCCCATCGCCCAGGAGATGTTCGGCACCATTGGTGTCCAGGATGGTTCGGGAGTCCACCTTGCTGGAAACCTGGAATGACAAGCGGGTAGGGAAGTTGGCCTTGATGATGCCGGTGAGCACATTGACCGAAGGACGCTGGGTGGCGATGATCAGGTGAATGCCGGCAGCGCGGGCCATCTGGGCCAGACGTGTAATGGATTCTTCCACTTCCTTCGAACTGACCATCATGAGATCCGCCAGCTCATCAATAATAATGATGATATAGGGGAGGTGGCGGTCGGTGCCCCGGTCTTCGCCGTTCTCTTCGCCCCCCTCTCTGGCGGGATCTTTCTTTTGGGCCTGTTTCGCGATTTTCCGGTTGTAGGAGTCAATATTCCTGACACCCCGGTCGGAAAGCAGCATATATCGCCGTTCCATCTCTCTAACGGCCCACTTGAGGGCTTTGTTGGCATCTTTGGGCTGGGTCACCACCGGATGCAGCAGGTGGGGGATGTCCTGATAGACGGATAACTCAATGCGCTTGGGGTCTACCATCAGGAATCGCGCTGCTTCCGGGGTAAGTGTATAGAGCAGACTCTGGATCATGGCGTTGAGGGAGACACTCTTGCCGGTTCCGGTCGCTCCTGCCACAAGCAGGTGGGGCATTTTCGCAAGATCGGCCACCACGGCGGAACCGGTGATGTCCTTGCCCAGGGCGATGGGCAGTTTGCTTTTGGTGTCGGTATAGGTGGAACTGGAAAGCATTTCCTGTAAATAAACAATTTCCCGCTGGTTGTTGGGGATTTCAATTCCGATGGCGGCTTTGCCCGGTATGGGGGCCACGATGCGGATGCTCTGAGCCCTCAGGGTTAACGCCAGGTCATCCGAGAGACCCGCCACTTTGCTGATTTTGACCCCGGGTGCCGGTTTGTATTCATACATGGTGATGACGGGCCCCGGAAGGATTTCAACCACTTCCCCATCCACACCAAAGTCTTCCAGCTTTTTTTCCAGCCGGCGGGCGTTTATTTCCAGAGCATCACGCTGAAAGGTGATGTTCTTGTCCTTCGGGGGGGGCGTCAGAAGATCCAATGACGGGAGCTGAAACTCTCCCGGCCGTTGCATGAATGAAAATTTTTTCTGCCGGGGAGGGGGAGGGGGTTCCTTTTTTGCGGCTTCCACAATGTTGACTTTTGGTTTTTTCTTGATTTTAACGCGGGCCACCAGGGTTTTCCGTGCTCTTTTTTTCCGCTCTTTTCTTTTGGTCAGGATTTCCTTGATTTTTTTGAAAATCCCCAATACCCACAAACCCACCAGGGAGAAAATCCAGCCGAAGGAGAGGCGGGTCACCGTCAGCAGGGATATGACGAAGATGGATGCCAGAAAAACATAGGACCCGAATGAATTGAGGATAGTGACGGACACTCCGGCAATATGAAGGCCGATGAGCCCTCCTGCGGCCATGTTGGTTCCCCTGTAGAAAAGACCATTTTGAAACTGAAGGCTCAACAGTGCTGAAAATGAGGCCAGCATGATCAATACGGTAATCATCCCTTTGACGGGTGATGAAAGGGACCGACCCTTGAATGTGATAAAGGATAATACAAACAGGATCAATGGCACCCAGAACGCGCCAACCCCCAGCAGATCGAACAGGCCACCGGATAAATGAGCCCCGACGGTTCCAAAGAGGTTATGCGCTTTGCCTAAATTGCCTGCCACGTTCCAGAATAGTTTATCCAGGGGAGAAGAAGAGAGAAGACTGCCGCCCATAACAACTGCCAGGAGCAGGAAAATGAGCCCCCTGATTTCCTTTTTGAGGGGATGTCGCGGGTTTTCGGATTGCGGCCCTTTTTTATCCGGCCTGGGCGATGATGGTTTCTTTCTTTTCATCTTTATTTTATGCTCACAAAACGATGATGGTCGGTATGATGAGGGGGCTTCTCTCTATCACGTTGTAAAAAAAACGTTTCAGCCTCCGCCTGATTTCCACTTCCAGCCTTTTGCTATCCACAGGAAAAGGCTTTTCTGTTTCGTCGATCACCTCTAACACGATACATTGGGCATCCTCAAGAATAAACTTCCCCTGATCTTCAAATACGAAACCGCGGGATATCATTTCCGGGCCGAATAGAATTTTGCCTGTCTGTTCATCCAAAACCATTTGAACCACCACCATCCCGTGACTCCGGAGTTTTCTTCGATCCCTCAGAACGGTTTCCTCAATATCGCCGACCCCTTTGCCATCAATAAACGTCCGGCCTGTCGGTATGGTGCCTTTTATTTTTCCAATACCCTCATCAAAAGAGATGACATCGCCGTCCCGGGCAATGAGCACATGATCTTCGTCCATCCCCATATCGAGGGCAATTTTGGCGTGTTTGACCAGGTGTCGATATTCACCGTGAATGGGGATGAAATATCGCGGTTTCACGAGACTCAGCATGACCTTTAATTCCGCCTGCCTGGCATGTCCGGAGGTATGAATGTCGGATACGTTTTCGTAGATCACATCCGCTCCCAACCCATACAGCTTGTTGATAACCGACGTAATCGCCTTTTCATTGCCGGGGATGAACCTGGAGGAAAGAAGGATGGTGTCACCCTTGTGTATCTTTATGCCCTTGTGCTGATCTCTGGCCATACGGCTCAGGGCACTCATGGGTTCGCCCTGGCTGCCGGTGGTAATCACTACCACCTGGCTGTCCGGAAGGGATTTCATTTTTTTTTCGGTAATTTCAAGATCCTCGGAAAAATGGATAAACCCGTGGGCCCTGGCAATTCCCACATTGGTGATCATGCTTTTTCCATTGAAAACCACCTTTCGGCCAAACTCTTCCGCCAGGGAAATGACCTCCTGGATTCTCGTGATGTTTGAGGCAAAACTGGCAACGATCAGCCTTCCAGGGCAGGTCAGAAAGAAATCTCTGAGGGTTTTTTTGACATCCCGTTCACTGAGGGTGTAGCCTTCCTTTTCGGCATTGGTGGAATCTGAAAAAAAGGCCAGGACCCCTTTTTCCCCAAAATGGGCAAAACGGATGAGGTCGGTCGTTTGTTCATCCACGGGCGTGGGATCGATGCGAAAGTCTCCGGAATGAAGGATGAGGCCCTCCGGGGTTTCAATCGCCAAACCCATCCCGTCGACAATGCTGTGGTTGACCCGAATGCCTTCCACCGTAAATGGACCGATCTCGTGGATTTCACCCGGAATGATGGTTTTAAGGTCGGCATTTTGAGGCAGGATATGTTCTTTCAGTTTTTCTCTGAGCAGGTCCAGGGTGAACCCCGTGCCGAATACGCGTAACGGAAACTCCTTCAGCAAAAAAGGCATGGCACCGATATGGTCTTCATGTCCATGGGTAAGAATAACGGCTTCGATTTTTTCCTTGTTTTCCCTGAGGTAACTGAAATCGGGGATGACCAGATCCACGCCGGGCATGTAATCATCCGGGAACATTAAGCCGGCGTCTATAACCACCATGTGAGAATCGTATTGAATGACCATCATATTGAGACCGATTTCACCTAAGCCTCCCAGTGGTATGATTTTTAACATGGATTGTACCTCAGCAGATTTTGTTCCTATAATCAAATGGTTGATCAATTTATTGAATAAACAGCACCTTAAACGGTTTAATCATTTCCGTCAACAGGGAATTGTCTTTTTTTCACTATACCCGTGGATTATGAATGCCTTTGACTTGTTTCCATGGCTTATGGTATTGAAGGAACTTCAGACGGTCCATATTAGTCCTGTGAATCAGATTAGAGGGGAGGAAATGTTATCATGGCGAGTGTCAATAAGGTGATATTGGTGGGGAATCTGGGAGGGGATCCGGAGGTTCGATATACACCCAGTGGCGTAGCGGTGGCCAATTTTTCTATTGCCACAACAGAAACGTGGAAAGACAAGAGTACGGGTGAGAAAAAGGAGCAGACCGAATGGCACAAGATCGTGGCCTGGCGGCGGCTTGGAGAGATTTGCGGGGAGTATTTGCGCAAAGGCAGCCAGGTCTATATCGAGGGAAGTCTTCAAACCAGGGCATGGGAAGATAAGGATGGGAACAAACGGTATACAACGGAAGTTGTTGCCTACAAAATGCAGATGCTTGGATCTCCGGGTGACAGGATGGAGAGCAGAGCACCCCAGGGTGATTTACCCGAAGAACCCCCGCCAAACCTTCCTGACGACAACATTCCTTTCTAGAAAAAATGCCCCTGCCGTTCATGGGGATTCGGCAGGGGCTGGTCCGGTCAATTGGGTTTAAGATTTATCTTCTTGTTTATCTTCTTGTTTTTCTTCATTTTCTTCTTTGGGTTCTTCAATTTCACTTTTCGCTTCATGGGTGGCTTTTTTGAAATTCTTGATCCCTTTGCCAATGCCACTGCCGATTTCAGGCAATTTTCCAGCCCCGAAAATAACCAGGATAATGATTAAAATGATAATCAATTCCGGCATGCCTATTCCAAACATCGGGTTACCTCCATCACGTGAATCATTTCGAGTTGATCACAAAACAGCCTGGGCGTGGCTGGATCAAAAAACAACATGCCGGATCCGGGTTCGCGGTTTGGGAATCCAGCGGGCTGTTATTATTTGCGTTCGTTATCAGGCAACTGCTTCATGTTAAAAGATTTCCTGAATTTATTGAGGGATCGCTGGTACGCCACCCAGCAGGACCACAGTTCAAGCCATTCTCCGTTGTGCCAGAAAATATCCTGTGGTTGTCCCTTTTTTTCGGAAATTTTGATGTAATCTTCAAATTCGGCGCTGCAGCTTTCACATAAACTGAACTCGGAATGAAGCTTCTTCTGTAAATTCGAAGGTTTGGCCTCTTCCGCATGACGACCGCACATGGCGCATTTAAAACGGCATGAACCGCATTGAAGGAGGCGCTGTACGGCATCAAACTTATCCCGATTGGACGTGATCTGTTTCTGCCGTTTTTTGTCTTCAATTCGACCGGTAATGCTAAGGATATTTTCCATAACAGACCCAATTCGCTACAATATCGTCTTATTCTAAATTTATTTGTCAACAAAGCCAAGGGACCAGCTTGATCCTCAAGCGCCTTCATATCCGAAGACTTTGATGAAATGATATCATCAATAGTCCACCCGAGTCAAGGCAGTGATTATCAACCGCTTCAAAAAATCATGATATTGCTATTCCCATTTGACGTCGTATGCGATGGATATCTTCCTCATTGGGTGGAAAGGGGTAATTTCTGATGTCGGGCCCGGGTCTGGAGTTGGCATAGGGGCGGTTGCAGGCCACCTGACCGTCGTACCCTTCGCAGCCGCTGGTGCGAAAAGGTTCGCCCGTATCAATGACGCGGCCCAGTTCTCCGGGCGGTAGACCAAAATCAAGAATGCGGCCCGAGGTGTCAAATGCCATTTTTTCCGCCCGAATGATACCTCCATCCATGAGATATCGGGCCAGTTGAATGCGGCGGTATTGATCCATTTCCGGCAT
>CAYPQJ010000013.1:0-40502 GCA_964412835.1 uncultured Desulfobacteraceae bacterium
CCGAAACAGTTTTGCGAAGGCTTGAGGACTTTCCTGAATCCGGAAGAATTATACCGGAATTTCCAGAACTTCCCTACCGGGAGGTAGTTATCATGCCATACCACTTTTTTTATAAAATCAAAGGCGATATTGTTTGGATAGTTGCGGTATGGCACGGTGCACGGCTTCCAAAGCAACCAAAGCATTAAACGCCAAAAAGAAATTTGAAAGGAGTATCCCATGAAAATCGTCGGCATTTCCTGCAGTCCTCGAAAAGGAAAAACAACTCGAATATCCCTTGAGCGCTGTATGGGCGCAATCACCACCAATTATCCTGAAATTCAGACGGAAATTATCGACCTGGCCGGTCTGGAAATCAAGGGCTGCATTGCATGCGGCCACTGCATGAAAAACCTCGAATGCAGCCAGAAAGATGATTTTAACGACATCATCCCCATCCTTGAAGACCCCGCTCTGGGGGGGCTGATCTTCGCAACACCCGTCTACCTGGGCACCATGAGTTCACAATGCAAAGCGTTTTTGGACCGCACCGTCATGTTCAGGCGCAATGGGTTCCTGTTCCGGGACATTGTGGGCGGCGTCATGGCTGTGGGGGGATTTCGAAACGGCGGCCAGGAGGCTTCCATTTTGCAGGTCCAATCGGCCATGCTGGTTCACGACATGATCCTGGTGGGCGACGGAAAGCCGGGGGCCCATTTCGGCGGCACCATGTGGAGCGGCCACCCGGAAGGGATCGAAAAGGATGATCCGGGCCTCAAAACCGTTGAAAGCCTGGGGAAAAGGGTCGCCCAGGTGGCCCTTAAAATCCATGGCTGATTCCGGCATCCCTTTCATTGAAAGGGCGGAAAAACACGGTGAGCGCACAGCCATCACCACACTGACGGGTGATTTCACATACGACCAACTGCTGGAAACCTCATGGCGGGCGGCTTCGGGACTGCTGGCGGGACAAAAGGACCTGAAAGGCCAACGGGTGGCCTTCCTGACACCCAGAAATTTTGACTACCCGGCGATCCAGTGGGGGATCTGGCGCGCCGGCGGTATCGCCGTGCCCCTGTGTGAAGTGCACCCGCCCGCCGAACTGAGTTATACGATTTCAGATTCCGGCGCGTCCATTGTGGTGAGCCATCCGGACTTTGCGGAAACCCTGGCCCCCATTGCTCAGGATCTCAATGTTCGTTTTCTATCAACGGAAGAGCTCATGGGAGCCGATCGCCGGATGCTTCCCCGTGTGGGTCCTGAAAGACCGGCCATGATTCTCTATACCAGCGGCACCACGGGAAAACCCAAAGGCGTCGTCCTGACCCACACGAACCTGGAGGCTCAGATCACCACCCTGGTTAAGGCCTGGGAGTGGCGCCGGGAGGATCGGATTCTTCATGTGCTGCCCCTGCATCACACCCACGGCATCGTCAACGTGTTGTGCTGCGCCCTGTGGGCCGGGGCGGTATGTGATATGCTTCCCCGTTTTGACGCCGTCAGGGTGTGGCGGAAGCTGGCGGATGGAAACATCACCCTGTTCATGGCCGTGCCCACCATCTATTTCAAATTGATCAGGACTTGGGAAAAATCGTCCCCCGAGCAGCAACACGTCATGGTCAGGGCATGCGACCGCGTCCGGCTCATGGTGTCCGGATCGGCAGCCCTTCCGGTCACGGCCTTTCATCGGTGGAAATCCATTACCGGGCATGCGTTGCTGGAGCGCTACGGCATGACGGAAATCGGCATGGCCCTTTCCAACCCGCTCTATGGAAAACGAAGACCGGGTCATGTGGGCACGCCCCTGCCCGGAGTGGAAATCAGACTGGTGGATGAAAAGGGCGTTCCGGCAACGCCGGACACCCCCGGTGAAATAGAAGTCAGCGGGCCGACGGTCTTCAAGGAATACTGGAAACGGCCCATGGAAACGAAGGCCGCTTTCAGAGGCCGCTGGTTTCGAACCGGTGATGTGGCCGTTCTTGAAGACGGCAGTTACCACATTCTGGGACGGCAAAGTACGGATATTATCAAAACCGGCGGCTACAAGGTTTCGGCACTGGAGATTGAGGAAATGCTCAGGACCCATCCCCTGGTGGCGGAAGTCGCCGTGATGGGGAAGGAAGATCTCGAATGGGGGGAAAAGGTGTGTGCGGCCATCGTCCTTAAAGAAGGTGCCGCGCTGTCTCAGGAAGAACTTCGGAATTGGGGGAAGGAAAGACTGGCGCCTTACAAAACACCCTCAAGTGTCATATTTGTAAAGACCCTGCCCCGAAATGCCATGGGAAAGGTCATTAAAGCGACGATAAATAACCTATTCGGGAAATAATTCCCGGTCCAAAAATTCAAAATTAGAGCGTTTTTGAACCGCATTCGATATTCGTATTTGAAAATTTCAAACAGATATATTTAGCAACACCAATTGAGGAGGGTCACATTCATGTCAATAGATATCAACAACGCCTTGAAGGACAAATGTCTGGGGTTTATCGGCGCGGGGAACATGGCGGAGGCCATGATTCGCGGTATCATTCAAAACCGGGTGGTATTGCCGGACCGGATCCTGGCATCGGATGTATCCGCTGAACGAAGGGAACACGTATCCAAAACCTTTGATATTCAAACTTCAGAGGAAAATCGTTTCCTGGTGGATCAATCCAATGTGATCTTTCTTGCGGTCAAACCCCAGGCGGTCCCCCGGGTGCTGGATGACATCGGCACAAACATGGGACCTGAAAAACTGCTCATTTCCATTGTGGCGGGCATTCCCATTCAAACCCTTTCAGCCGGTTTGCCCAAGGCCCCCCGCATTGTGCGCACCATGCCCAACACGCCGGTAACGGTCATGGAAGGGGCCATGGCCATTGCTTCCGACAGTCCGGCGCATCCGGAAGATCTGGAGACCGTGGAAACTCTTTTTCGCCCAATCGGCCGCACCGTGCGGGTCGAAGAAAAGCTGATTGATGCGGTTACGGGGCTCTCCGGTTCCGGGCCTGCCTACGTGTTCATGATACTGGAGGCCCTGGCAGATGGGGGCGTCAAGATGGGCTTACCCCGGGATGTAGCGGAAACCCTGGCGGCACAGACGTTGATGGGGTCGGCCAAACTGTTTCTTGAAACCCGCATGAACCCCGGTCAGCTCAAGTGCATGGTCACTTCCCCCGGCGGCACCACCATTGCGGGCATCCATGAACTGGAAAAGGGCGGTATCCGCGCGTCCCTCATGAACGCGGTTGAATCCGCCACAAAACGGTCCATGGAACTGGGCAAGGGGTAGGTTAGGGTCTTCCAGGGCTATCGGCATCCACAGGGCCGCCAGAGAACAATCCTTTTCCCCGGCGGCCTTTGCCGAAATCCCTATTTCAATAAATAACCTTTAGCTGCGCACAAATTCCCAGGCTTTGTCCATATCAGCCACGTCAAAATACTTTTCAATCAGATCCTTCTTTACACTCCCCAATAACCTATTATCCAACTCGATGAGGATCTTTTCCAGCTTGCTGTGGCCCACCACCGCAATATGTCGAAGATTTTTCATGTGCGAAAGAGCGTATTTGGCGTCCTCGTAAAATGCACCGAACTCACTTTTGCCAAACTCCAGCTGGTCGATCTTCATGAGGAAATTCAGCCTGTCATGCCCTTCGGCCAGCTTGTCATCACAAATTTTTTTCAGTTCCTCAATGTCCTCTTTCATATAACCGCCGATCACCTCAACTCCCAGAACATTGCCTTCACTTCCTTCCAAAATCTTGAACATGGCACCCTCCTTATGAGTTTTAAAAAAAGCTAACGGCTAACAGCCAACTAACCGTGGTACTTAAAATAAGCCGCGCAGGTCCCTTCACTGGATACCATACAGGGGCCAATGGGCGTCCCCGGCGTACACGCGTTCCTAAAAAGTTTGCATTCCGGTGGTGTGGCAGCACCCCGCAGAACCTGCGCACAGAGGCAACCGGGCGGCTCATGAGCCGCCGGAACTTCCAGATCAAACCGATTTTCCGCATCATGGGCGGCAAAAGACTCCCGGATGGCAAGACCGCTGCCCGGAATTTTCCCCAACCCCCGCCAGGGGGCATCGCAGGGTTCAAAAACCTTTTCCATGATGGCCCGTGCCCCCGGGTTTCCTTCGGGGGAAACAGCGCGGGCATACTGAATCTCAACCTCAGCCCGGCCCGATTCGATCTGTTCCACCAGCATCAGGATACCCTGAAGGATATCCACCGGCTCAAAACCGGTCACCACACAGGGCGTATGGTACTGTTCAACAACATTTTCGTAGGACGAGGTGCCGATGATGGTGGTCACATGGCCCGGGCAGATGAACCCGTCCACGATGGAACTTCCACCGGAAAGAAGGGCATCCATGGCCGGGGGCAACAGTTTATGGGCCGAGAGTACCGAAAAATTGGTATTCCCCCCCGCATGCGCCGTCTGGATGGCGGCCGCCACCGTAGGCGCGGTGGTTTCAAACCCAATGCCAAGGAAAACCACCTCACTATCCCTGTTTTTGGAAGCGATTTTAAGGGCATCAAAAGTGGAATAAACCATTTTCACAATGGCACCCTCAGCCTGCTCCATCTGCAGGGAAGATTCACTGCCGGGAACGCGTATCATATCCCCAAAGGTTGTGACGATCACCCCTTTTGTTCGCGCCAGCTTCACCGCCCGATCGATCTCCTCCATGGCCGTTACGCAGACGGGGCAGCCGGGGCCTGAAACCAGTTCAATGGTTTCGGGCAGAAGGCTCCTGATGCCGTGGCGGAAAATGGCCATGGTGTGGGTGCCGCAGATTTCCATCAAACGAACCCGTTTCGTGGAAAGGTCCCTGATTTTTTCAGAGAGTGCCCTTGCAACGGCACCATCCCGATATTCATCCATGTATTTCATAAGTTTCCTCAAATTGGCCCTTTTGTCCGGCACAAAGCATCCCGGCAATCACCGCCTGACCCAGGCTTAACCCACCGTCATTCGCGGGAACCTTTTCCGGACTCAATACGTTAAATCCATCAGCGCTGAGGGCCTTCGTCACACCGCTGAGCAATGTTTTATTCTGAAAAGCCCCACCGCTCAAGGCCACCTGTTCCAGATGACTTTCAGCCCTGATCGTCATGCAGATTTGATGCAACATTTTAATCAGGGTATTGTGAAACCGCCGGCTGATAGCGGCCGAGGCTTCACCTTCCAGCAGATCGGTCACCACCCCACGTATAATCGGCGCGGTTTCCATGATCCATTCGCCTGCCTTGGCGTGAATGTCAAAAGCATAGGCGCCTTCTCCATGGGGATTCTGGCACATTTCCAGTTCAATGGCGGCCTGACCTTCATAGGCAATTTCCTTCCGAATGCCGATGAGCGCTGAAACCGCATCAAAAAGCCGGCCACAGCTGGATGTCAATGGGGAATGCACCCCCTTTTGCGCTATTTGAAGAATAATGGATGATGTTTCCCGATCCAGTTCTCGGACAAAGGGAATGGACAAATCAAACAGGTTTTCCCCATAGGCATGATAAAGGTAAACAAGGCCCATGCGCCAGGGTGATTTGGCAGCCGCATCGCCGCCGGGTAAAGGCACATAGGACAAATGGGCCCGCCGTGAAAAAGAAACCGAATCGCAAAGCAGAACCTCACCGCCCCAGATGGCCCCATCCAAACCCAGTCCGGTCCCATCCATGGCCAGACCCATGGCAGGTTCCTCAACACCATGTTCGGCGAGGCAACTCACAATATGAGCGTGGTGATGCTGTACAGCCAGGGGTGTAAACTCATTTTGTTCTCTGGCGAATCTGGAACTCAGGTAATCCGGATGAAGGTCGTGGACCATCACCTCGGGACGAATCTCCAGAATCCGGCGCAGGTGGGAAACGGTCAAATTGAAAAAATTATAGGTTTCCAGGTTCTCCAGATCCCCCACATGTTGACTCAAAAAAGCCCGGTTCTTTTTGGTCAGGCAGATGGTATTTTTGAGTTCCCCTCCCAGAGCCAGCACCGACGGCATTGCTGCCATGGATGAGGGGAGGAAAACGGGAACCGGCACATATCCGCGGGAACGTCTGACCTGTCGCGGGACATCATCCACCACGCGGACCACCGAATCGTCTCCCCGCAGGTGGATGTCCCGGTTGTGGACCAGAAAATAGTCGGCAATGCCATGAAGTTTTAGAAAGGCCTTCTGATTGTCCCTCGAAATGGGTTCCTCACTCACATTGCCGCTGGTCATCACCAGGGCCAAAAAGGGCCCTTCCATCAGAAGAACATGTAACGGCGTATAGGGAAGCATAACACCCAGGTACCGGTTTTGCGGCGCCACCTGTTCGGAAAGACCATTGCGTGGCTTTTTTTCCAGCAGCACAATGGGCTTTTGGCGGGACGTCAACAGTTCCGCTTCAGTCCGGTTCACATGAACAATTCTTCGGGCCGTCTCCGGATCCTTCACCATCACGGCAAGGGGCTTTTCCTCCCGATGTTTTCGTCGCCTGAGCCGGAGCACGGCCTCATGGTTTGAAGCGTCCACGCAGAGATGGAACCCCCCAAGCCCTTTGACGGCCGGAATCGCTCCCTGTTGCAGCAAAGAAATGGTCTTTCGGATGGGATCCTCACACGGCATTTTCGTGCCGTTCGGGTCATGAAGGGACGGCACAGGGCCACATGTCCAGCAAGCATTGGGTTGCGCGTGGAAGCGGCGGTTTGAAGGATCTTCGTATTCCTTACGGCATTCGGGACACATTTGAAAGGGAGCCATGGTGGTGGCCATGCGGTCATAGGGAATGTCTTTAATGATGGTATAACGGGGACCGCAGTTGGTGCAGTTGATAAACGGATAGCGATACCGCCGGTCCGATGGGTCCAGAAGTTCCCGATGACAATCTTCACAGATGCCCACATCGGGAGAGATAAGTGCCGATCGCTCCCGGTAACTTTCGCTTTGCCTGATTTCAAAGGTGTGTTGATGCTTGGCGGGGACATCGGTCCAGCGTACGGACGCGATATACGCCAGGGGCGGGGGAGACGCGACGACAGACGCTATAAATGCGGTGACATTTCGGTCCGATCCTTCCACTTCCAGGTCCACGCCGAAATCCGTATTGCCCACATGACCCGACAGTCCGTATTGAACAGCCAGCTGATAAATGAAAGGCCGAAATCCAACTCCCTGAACAATCCCCTCAATGGCGCCGCGAGCCCGCCTTTTCATGGTTTCCAGTCCCTTCAGGACTTCGCTTTCAGTTCACCTTTAAGCCAGTCGTACCAGGCATCCAGCCCTTCCTCTGTTTTGCAGGAAACCTCAAAAATCACCAGGTCAGGGTTCACTTTCAGCGATTCTTCCCTGATACGCTCAACCGAGCAGTCCACATAGGGCAGCAGATCAATCTTGTTGATGAGTAACGCTTTTGACTCGTGAAACATGAGGGGGTATTTGGCCGGTTTGTCTTCCCCTTCCGTGACGCTCAGGATCATCACCTTGAAATCTTCGCCCACCTTGAATTCAGCAGGGCAAACCAGATTGCCCACATTTTCAACCACCAGCAGGTCCAGAGCGTCAAAATCAAACTCACGAAATGTATCGCGAATCATGTTGCCATCCAGGTGACAGGCCCCGCCCGTGTTGATCTGCACCGCCGGCACCCCCTTTTGGGCAATCCGCTCCGCGTCCTGGGAGGACTGGATATCCCCCTCGATAACACCCATCTTCAACTGATCTTTCAAGGCGTCAATGGTTTTTTCCAAAAGACTCGTTTTGCCCGCCCCGGGAGAACTCATGAGATTAAAGACCAACAGGTTTTTTTCATCAAAGATAGCCCTGTTTTCCTGGGCGATACGATCGTTGGCCGCCAGAATATTTTTTACAACCGATACTTTCATTGACACAACTCCATTTCAAATTTCAAAAAATCATTCTAAATTCGATGGAAAATCCTTTAATCCACCTCCATTTCAACAATGGACAACTCCTGGCCGGAGAGGGTCTCGATATCCGTGCCGTCACAGAAGGGGCATTCAAATGCATAGTTTTTGATTTCAAATGTCTGTCCGCATTTACGGCAATTCCCGGTCAAGGGAATGATTTCCATATTGAGTTTTGCGCCTTCCAGATCCGTACCCGACGTCATCACCTCAAAGCAGAATGAGAGGGATTCAGGGACAATGGCGGAAAGCTGTCCAATATGGATGAGAGCGGACTTCAACACCGTTGCATTGTGTTTACGCATCTCCTCCTTAATCACATCCAGAAGGCTCTGCGCAATGGACATTTCATGCATGGGGCCTTTTCCTTAAATATGGGGCCTTTTACTTGAATCGGCCTTCATCAACCCTGCTTTAATGACATGGCCAGGGAATCGATCTTCTGTCTGGCATCGTTAAAAACACTCGACAGATTCAGGGAATGGTTGGAAAAAATGCTCTGCGGCGACCCGTTAAAAACAATCCAGGGCTCAAAATAGCACCGTTCCAGATTCTCAAGGATCTTGTCCACCAGTGCCATGGCACCTTTTTCTTCCAATACCCGCCTGAAATCGATTTTAATGGCTTTAAAGGATTCGTAAAGGCCATATGCCACACCCTGGGCATAATAAAAATTGTCATCAATGTGGCGCCATGAAATATTGATAGACACCAACTGCGAATCCTTGCCGCTATTACCCTTGTCACCGGCATCAACGGGAAGGACAGTTCCGCTGCGCTGGGGCGCATTGATCAGTCGGGTATTCACGCCCCCCATGAGCGACGCATAGTCATCCACAAGTTCGACGAGGTTGTCGCCACGGGGATAAAAGTGAGAGGCACCCGTCACCAGGTTCCGGTAGTACACCTCCAGATCATTATAGGCGTCCTGCCATTTGCTCTCCGCCGATGGGAACCACCATTTATGGGGATCGTTGGAGAGGGCCGTAAAGGTATCCTCGACCTTGCGATCAATCTTGTCCGTGGTTCTCATTCGGGACAGGTTGTCCCTGAGGACATGAATATTGTACCGAACCACCTCCAGTTCACCGATCTGAAACTTAGGCATGTTATCCAGAAAAACCGTGGGCCAATAGATATCATTGGGCAGCCAGTTCTCCTGCATCTGTTTGATGAGCATCTGGTTGGTCCTGACAAACGCGGCGCCCTTCACCTTGGCATCATACTTGATTGTCGCCAGGGGCTCCGGCTTTTTTGAGTTAATACTCATCACCACAATACAAAAAATCACCAAAATCAGGATCAACAGACCAATCAGAAGTCCACGATTCTTCTTTTCCTTTTTTTCCGCCATGGTTTATGGATTCCTCCTTAAAAATATCCCCCGATTGTGAAAGCACACCTATGAGGGCATTTGTTTGATGAAGTCCCTATCGAGAGTTGATTCTAGAAGTGTGGGTGCACCGTTGTCAACCCGTAAAGACCGGGGAGCAAAATAAACTGCCGACGTCCCGGTCCTTGCGGGTCCTATGTCTCAGATTTTTCAGGAGGGAGTCAAAACGCTAATCCCCAGTTTAGGACGCCCGGGTCTCACGAAACCTCGGGGGCGGGATAAATACTTTTCGCAGCCCTTCTTTCAATGAAATCGCTTCCTCGGGGCAAAATCGTGCACAAACACCGCAGCCCAGGCAAGCATCCGCATCCCTTTCGGCCACGTCTTCGGCATTCAGCCAAATGGCATCCGTAGGACAGAGATCCACACACGTTCCACAACCTGTGCACAGGTCCGTGTCAATTTCAGACACGTAATAGGTGGAATTGATTAGCGGCAGTGCACCTTCGCGCCACATGCGAATGGCATCGCAACAATCCTTACAGCAGTTGCAGATACTCGTCTCAGGTCTCGATTCGTTGGAGGCGGGATGGTAGGCTTTGTGAACCAATCCCGCCGCCTCGGCTTCTTTCATAATTTTGAGCGCTTCTTCCTTGGTCACATTCCTGGAAAATCCCTGAGCCACCGTATGACGCGCCGATTTTCCGAAAGTAAAACAATTCAACGTGGGCGCTTCGGTGGCACAACCATCCCCCAGGACCTTACGCCGCTGGCGGCAGAAGCAGTGACCGACAGCGATATCATCAAATTTGTCAATGATCTCTTCCACGCTCTGGCTCGGCAGGATAAACTCCTCGGGTGTCTCCACAACTTTGTCCACGCGAACAACCCGGATAGTTTTACCATCTTCTCCGGCTGTTGATGCCACTGTCCGGTCAACGGCCGGCGCCATTTTGAACGTGGGGAGCAGCTGGTCATAGTTGCGCTGAATATTATCCCGAACTTCCATCATGAGTTTTTCAAACAGCAATGCGAGCTCTTTCTCCGCTTCATCCCCTGTCAGTTCACCCATGAATTTATATTCCATCAAACCCACATTCATCAGGGGAAGCAGGCGATAGACCATGACACCTGAACCACTGGGTTGATTGAAAATCATCCCCTTTCGAGCCAGCGTATCGGCAATACGTCTAACGTCTTCACCGGAAAAACCGCTTGATGCCGTCAATTCTTCCATGGTCTGAGATGCCTTGGATTTAAATGCACAAATCAAATCCAGTTCATCTTCATTCTCCCCAACCACCTGCTTGATGATTGAGATGCTGGTGTCGTTGACCGGGAAAGGGAACAGCCCCTGTTTGCAGACAACACCTGCGGCCAGCTGAAATTTCTGCTCTAATGACGCACTCATCACCATCCGTTCTACCTCCTTAATGTCTCATCAAGATACTCCGCCCACATTCGACTCCGCAACATGTGAATGGTTTCAAATTTTTTGTGTAGCAGGGAAAGAAGTCCCGGTTTTGAACTTCGCATCTCCGCTTCCAGATCATGGCAAATATAATAGTGGCATATAAAAGGTCTTGATCCCGGGCCCAGAGTACAGCCGGATGGTCCCAGAAACCCGCAACCCTTTTTACGAACACCGTTTTTTCGCCATAGTTGTTTCCTGCCCGATAATTTCAAAAAAAGGACGTCCTTTTCTCCAAAAAGATAGCTGACCCGCTCACAACAGGGGGCTTTGCAATGAATACACACCATTTCGACGCACTCTTTTTGAAGCGCCGTCACTTCGAAAATCAAGGTTTCCAATTTTCCAGCGGTCTTTTCAGCCTGGTGCATGCCCTTTTCATGCCCCTTTTGTTTCAAATTTCCGGACACATAGGTTGTTTGACCCGGGTATTTCCGTTTCAGGGAAACCGGTACGGGCATAAAAAACACACCGGAAAATACCTCGGATCAATCTTCCGCTTCAAGCAAAGCGATGGCCCCATCAACATACTCAGCAGGAAAATGCTCTCCACGATAACAAAGTAGTACTTCGGGCAAGCATCTGAAAAACGCGTCTACCACCTGCGGAGCAAAATGGCTCCCCCGATCCCCTTTCAAAATACCGATTACCTTCTGAAAAGGCATCGGTTCAAATCCCATGGTCTCATTTTCAATATACTTGGGGTAATCCCTGCGTGATGTCAGCGCATCAAAAACATCGGCCACAGACAATATCTTTGACGCCAACGGCAATTGCTCCCCTGTCAGACCGAAGGGATAGCCTTTACCGTTTACCTTTTCATGATGATATGATGCCACAATGGGGACATCTTTTAATTTTTTGGAAAAGTGAAATTTCTCCAGGATCGCCAGGGTTTTTATCGTATGATCGTTCATGGCGCTCCGTTCCTCGGGAGTAAAAGGGCCATTTTTGAGCAACACAGCATCTTTTATACCGATCTTTCCGATATCATGCAATAAACCCGCATATTTAATCTCCTTCAATGCATCTTCATCCAGGTTCATCTCCTTGGCTATGGCAAGCGCATATTCCGTCACGCGCTGCGAGTGACCTGCTGTCAGGGGATGTTTTGCATCAACGGTTGCCGCCAGAGTCCCTATGGCCCCCTCAAAAGACGCCTCCAGTTCCTCAATAAGGGATGAATTTTCGAGCGCTATGGCAATAAAACCGGAAAGGGCCTTCAATACCTGCAAATCGTCTTTGCCAAAGCGCAACCCCCCGATCTTGTTCATAACCTGAATGACCGCGATACGCTCTCCCTGGCGGTTTGATATGGGCAAGCAGAGCACAGCCCGTGTACGAAATTTAGAGTCCCGATCAAAACTCCTGTCAAAATAGGGTAGATTCCAGGCATCCGCCACATTAATGACCTCACCGGTCTCCGCCACTCGACCACTGATTCCCTGGCCGATAGGAAGGCGAATCTTCTTGAATTGTTCAGCGACCTTGGTCCAGACTTCTCCCCGCCCCCAGTCAATCAGATAAAGGCTCGTTCGTTCAGCCTCCATGGCCTCCGTCACTTTGTTGATAATCAGGGGAAACAGGCTTTCAAAATCCAACTCCTGGCTGAACTCTCTGGCCATGTTGAGAAGGCTGGTTAATCGATTATTGAGAGAATTCGCTTTCTTGAGCAGCACCGTGTTTTTCTGCAGCATTGAACGTTCATCCAAAACCCGGTCAAGCTTGATTTTGAGTTCGCCAAGCTTTATGGGTTTCTGGATATAATCGTTAGCCCCAGCTTCGATAACCTGATCGTAGACATATTCCTGAGCAAAACCGGTAATCACAATAAAGGGTAGATCGGGGGCTATTTTGCGGGCCTCCGCCATAACCTCGAGACCGTCCATTCCCGGCATTTTGATATCACAAATGGCGGCGGCAAATGTCTCTTTCCTGATCAGTTCCAAGGCCTCGAATCCGCTATTGGCTGTTCGGCATTTGCAGCCGAATGAATCGAGGGTTTCTTCTAGAATACCGATGGTGACGGCATCATCATCCACCACAAGAATCATTTTCTTATCCATTTCATATTCCTCAACAAAATAAGTGGATCAGATCTTTTTTAACAACACATTTGCTGAAGTCTTTTCTGCAAAAAGGTCCAAGCCGTTCAGCCTCTCCTCGATTTTTTCAAAATCGGGGCTTGAAAGCATTGAAATATGGTTTTTTCCCTGCCGTTCCACCTTGTCGATGACATATTTTACGGTGAACAAGTCCACATCCTGGGCCGGCTGATAAGCCCGAATGCCCTCTCCTTTTGAGCAGATTTCCGATACAATTCCGGCAGCCTTCGTCTCCGTGAGAATCTTTTGCAACAGGGACTTTGGAACTTTGAGTGCTTCGACAATCTGGGCTGAAGTGACGGGGGGAGCGCCCTGGCAAAAACGTTTCACAAGAAAGTGCACCACCTGCAGCATGATGGTCTTTTTCAACCGGTAGCTGATCCGGGAATAATCCGGTGCAAAATCATAATCCTTTTCGCTTCTAAGGGAAAACAGCAGTTCCGCACCGAACAGCACAATCAACCAGCTTATCTGCAGCCAGACAAGAAAAAGGGGGAGCGCAGCAAAACTACCGTAAATGGCATTGTATTTGGTTACGCCGAACTGAAATGAGAGATAGGCCCACTGAAACAACTGAAACAGTGTGCCGGCTGCAATAGCGGCCGGGAAACCGAACCGCCAGCTGATTTTTCCATTGGGCAAAAATATGTAGAGAAACGTAAAGAGAAGCCAAATGGCGCAATAGGGCAGCAGTTTCATGAAAAAGAAAATGGCAGGACTCACAGTCCCCAAAATAGAAAAAGACTGAATTGCAGATGTCACATGACTCTTAATAACAACGGTGAGCGCACTTGACGAAACCAGCAATATTGTACAGATGAACATGGTGGCCATATAATCGATGACTTTCCGACCGAGACTCCTGGATTTTTTAAAATTCAAAATGTGATTAAAAGCACCTTCAACATTTCCCAGAACACGGATCACAGTCCAGAACAAAACCACGACCCCCACCCCCGCAATCAGACCACCCTGGGTACTTTCAAGCATGGAATGGGCAAACACGGTCACTTTTTCGATAACTTCTTCCTGTCCATAGAAACTTTCTTGGAGCTGACGCGCCAGGGCTTCCTGAAACCCAAACCCTTTGGCAATGCCGAACGCCATGGCCAGAACAGGAACAATGGATAAGAGCGAATAAAACGTCAGGGCAGATGCTCTGAACATGCACTGGTCTTCATTAAAAGCACGAAAAGCAAGGAGCACAACCCGTAAGGGACGAATGTAAAAGGCTTTCCACATGGGAATGGCATCAAGGCGGATTTTCCAGATATCCTCTCCAAAAAACCGTATACCTTCAGAGATCAGTTTGTTTGCCTTGTTTTTCATGAAAAATGCTTGGGCCCTCGACAATGAACATGATTTTTTGCGGTTATATCTTACGACGTACCATAAATGCGGCCTCCAAAAATCTTTGTGCCGATTCTCACGAGATTGGCCCCTTCCTCAATGGCAACCTTGTAGGAATTAGACATGCCCATGGAAAGAATCGATATTTCCGTATTTTCAAGATTCAAGGTTTTAATCTCATCAAAAAGCTTTTTGGTCTTTCGGAAATAGGGCCTGGCTTCCTCAGGATCACCGGTAAAAGGTCCCATGGTCATCAGCCCCTTCACTTTCACATGCGCCAGGGTTGATATCTCCTTGATCAGCCGGGCAGCTGCCTCCGGAATGACACCGGCCTTTTGGAGCTCTTCACCGCTATTGATCTCCAGCAGGATCGGCATTGTTTTGTTGAATCCCTTGCAGGCCTTATCAATGGCTTTGGCCAGCTTCAGGGAATCCACGGTTTCAATCATATCAAAGATTGCCGCGGCTTTTTTCGCTTTATTGGACTGTAGATGCCCGATCATATGCCATTTTACCGGCTGGGACACCACATCAAAGAGCCTCTCCGCTTCCTGGACATAGTTGTGCCCGATGATCGTAAGCCCCCCCTCGATCGCCTCAAGCACCTCTTCTGCTGAGCGGGTTTTGGCGGCGCCTACAAGTTGAACCCCTTCAGGCAATTCCGCCTGAATTCGTTTTATGTTGTCTTTGATCATAATTACCTCCCCGTTTAACAAGTGTCCGTCCACAAATGAGAAAATTTGTTCGAGTTCAAGGAAGGCGATAATTGTAACCGCAGGAATACATTTTAGTATTTCGAGGATTACAATTTGAGCCTGACGCCGAAATCGGGCAAATTGGCCATTTGTGGATGGACACTAACTAAGAAAGTGATACCTCAATTCCTGGTGGGTGTAAAGGGAGATTTCGTTGCTTTTTTTCCCATGACTGTGGTATTCGGGGATAAAAAAGCAAGGAGAAACAACATGACAAAAGATGACAGTGGGCATTTTGCACAGAAGCACTCTTCGGACAGAGAAACCGATCCCCGTGTTATTGGCGCATTGAAACAGCGGGCCTCAGCCGGGGGGGTTCCCTGTGCCGTTGCGTTTAAAATTGCATCGGAACTGGATGTGGCACCGGGGCTTGTGGGGAAAACGGCGGATCTGCTTGAACTGAGGTTGAAAAAGTGTCAAATGGGGCTTTTTGGATATGAACCGGATAAACGGATTGTAAAACCGGCTGAAACAGTTTCAGAGGAGTTGGAAACTTTCATTCGGAATGGGCTCACGGACAACAGGTTGTCCTGTGAAAAGGCATGGGGAATTGCCAAAAAATTGGGCCTGACGAAGATGGCTGTTTCTTCCGCCTGTGAACGCTTGGGCATTAAAATTAACGCCTGCCAGCTAGGCGCTTTTTAGATTTTCGGGCATATCAAAAAAAACATCCTCGTCATAAACGTGCCGAGGGCATGTCAATCGGAGGATGCATTATTTTCAAACGGTTTTCGCTAGCAACTGCAGGAAGAACCACATGAAGAGGGCGGCGCCTGCATGTTTGACATAATATTGAAACCGGAGCCCATGGCGGAGGTCACATAATCCACCTTTATGGGTTTCACCCGGTCATACAGGGTGTTCTCAACAACATACTTGATACCCCTGTCATCAAATTCCTGATCATCATCTTTTAGCTCATCCAGAGCCATTCCCAGTGATGGGCCACTTCACCCGCCTTGGGACATCATGATCCGGATGGCCGGTATCTCTTCCTTGTCCTTCAGGAAGTCTTTGATCATCTCGCTTGCTTTTTCGGTTATTTCCAGCATATCTCCTCCTTATGTTCTTTTTGGCTGTTTATTGCTTGTTAGAATATGCACGATATTTGCTTTGTCAATAGAGAGACAGAGGGAAGAAAAAGGTTTCAAATTTTCTAAAAAGGTTCCTCTGAAAGGCGTTGTTTCAACCAGATGATTACCCGATCCAATTCCCCGCGCAATTCTTCACTGGCTTTCCCCCGATGGCTGATGCTGTTTTTTTCTTCCCGGCCCAGCTGAGCAAACGTTTTTTGTAGCGGCGGATAGTAAAAAAGCGGATCATAGCCAAACCCTTGGTCTCCCTTGGGCGTCTCGGCAATCATGCCTTCACAGGTTCCTTCATAAATCAGGGCCGGCCCCCTTGGCACGGCGATGGCCAGCACGCATACAAAAGCTGCCGCTCTATCCTCAACGCCTTCCATTTCGGCCAGCAATTTGCGGTTATTGGCGTCATCATCGGCATTTTCCCCTGCGAAGCGTGAGGAAAACACGCCGGGAGCACCCTGAAGCGCTTTAACCGTTAAGCCGGAATCATCGCCGATGGCGGGTATCCCCAGCACCCTTGCCGTGAATTGTGCTTTTTTAACCGCGTTGTCTTCAAAGGTGTCGCCATCCTCAATGACCGGCGGAATAGGCCCGAAGTCATCCAGGGTTTTGATTTCAATATCCGAATCCCTGAAAAGTCCTTGAAACTCTGAGATTTTACCTCTATTTTTTGTGGCCAGCACCAGTGGCCGATCCAGTGTCATGATACCTCCTTATATTTTAATGCGCTTCATTCCTTTCAATTGATTCTCCATTTCCTGGGCCTCTTTTTCGAACCCGGGTTTGCCGATCAACGCAAACATGGCACGTTTATACTCTTCCACGCCGGGCTGAACAAAGGGGTTGTGCCCCATCAAGTAACCACTGATGGAAACAGACTTCTCCATCATATAATATAACTGCCCCAGATTGAAAGCGTTCCGCTGGGGAATTTCAATGGTCATATTGGGAACACCCCCCTGATAATGGGCATAGGCAGGTCCTTCCACCACCATTTGGTTCACGTGATTCATATCCATGCCCCGTTTCACCAAAAAATCCAGACCATCCAGGTTGTTGTCCGTTTGGGGGATGGGCATTCGGTTGTCATGTTCCCTTAACGCCAGGAATGTTTCCATGA
This sequence comes from uncultured Desulfobacteraceae bacterium, assembly GCA_964412835.1. Classification (GTDB taxonomy): domain Bacteria; phylum Desulfobacterota; class DSM-4660; order Desulfatiglandales; family Desulfatiglandaceae; genus NaphS2. The sequence goes on from CAYPQJ010000013.1 coordinate 17,098, forward strand.
TATTCCGTTCACCCTGCTGTACCATCTGTCCATTGGCGTGCAGTTTCTCTGAATATAGCGAAGGCGAAACCCACATTCCGTGGCCTTCGTGGCCTTCGCTTTCAGGAAAGAGCTGCTCCATCCACCGGGCAACCCAATAGAGGGATGTGGAATTGGCGGCCACCACTTCGATCTTTTTCCCGGCACACCACGCCGCGTGTCTCATGGAGGCATGAACCAGCGCGGGATTCTTCCAGAAATCATTTCCCGAAGAAATTTCCCTCATGGCTTGAAACCCCGCAACAAACTCCTCAATATCAATATGGGCCATGGCCAGACCGACCAGCCCCACATCGGTCAAAACGGAAAATCTGCCCCCCACATCATCGGGCACCACAAAGGTCCGGTATCCTTTTTCCCGGGCCAGTGTTCTAAGCGCCCCTTTTTCTTTGTCCGTGGTCACCAAGATCAGTTGATCCGCATCGGCGCCCCAGTTTTCTTCCATCATTTTTCTCATAATTCGAAATGCGATCGCGGTTTCAGTGGTGGTCCCCGATTTCGAAATCACATTGACCCCCACCTTTTTGCCGCGGAGCATATCCAGGGTGTCTCTGAAAAAATCGGGGTCCATGTTCTGCCCCAGAAAATAAATTTCAGGGGCCCCGCCCCTTTCTTCGCTGGACAGCTGATTGAAGTAGGTGTGGGTCAATGCCCGGAAGGTGGCTTCAATCCCCAGATAGGAACCGCCGATACCCAGGGAAACAAAGGCATCCAGCTCCGCACTCAAAGCTTCAGCAACAGATTGAATCTTTGCCAGATGTTCTTTCGTTATATCAACGGGAAGATTTTGCCAACCGGTCATGAGAGTGCCGCCATCACAAATATCGCCTTCATCCCGTTTAAGCATCTCGTGGGCCTTGAGTACCTTCGGAATCAATGCTTCAATTTTCTCCATGGTAATTGAACCCGGTCCCGGCGCCCCCAGCATGTAAGTCACATCCAGGGTGATGCGATTGGCTTCCCTGAACGCTTTGGCGTCAAAACCATTCCAATTTCCATTACACCGCCGCTTCTGGGCCGAGATGGTATTGTTTTCTTCCAGATTGAGAAGTTCGAGCCCCTTCATCTCCATTCCCCCTTTCCTTATAATGGTATTTCATCTTGAATTTCGGTTAAAATTGAAGCTGAAACCGCTTTCACGTTTGATTCAAGGAAGGCCAACAAAAGAACAGCATACTATGGCGAAAATCCGAAAATTCGCCCGAAATTGCTAACACTTGTGGTTATAAACTGTCAAGAAAATATCAGTCCGACAAAACGACTGTCATGGGAGGGCTGGTGCTTTTCTCCAGTAAAAGACCGAGATTCCGCAGGCAATGGTTCCGGCGCCGTACAAAGAAACCATTGGGTTTCCCTTTATGCAAAAGAGAATAATCCACAGATTGAACAGGATAAACAGGATGGGCGTCACCGGGTACCCAAAGGTTTTGTAGGCGCTTTTTGAATGAAGTCCCCTTATCCTCAGAACCATCATACCGATGACGGTGAGCATGGCGAAAAGAGAGAGGGTAAACCCGATATACAACAGAAGCTTCTCAAAGGATGAGGTGATCACCATCAAAGAGGCGATTGCCGCCTGCAGAAGGATTGAACCGGCGGGGGTTCCATGGGTCTTGGTGACCCTCCCGAACTGCTCAAAAAAAAGGCCATCCTTTGCCATGGCGTAATATACTCTTGGTCCGGTCATAACCATGGCGCTGATGACAGAGAGAATGCAAAAGGTAATGGCTGCGGAAAAGGCTTTTTCAATGCCGCCTCCGAACAAGGCGGAGGCTGATTTTGCCCCCACTTCCATGACACCTCTCATCTCTACGGCAGGAAGGGCATAGATAAAAACCGTGTTCAGGAGCAGGTATAAAACCATGACAAAGAGGGTTCCCCAGAACAGGGAAAGAGGGATGTTCCTCGCGGGATTTTTGATTTCAGCTCCCAGGTAAGCGGCCGCGTTCCACCCGCTGTAAGCAAAGGAGATAAATACAAGCGCGGTGGCAAACCCGCCTGAGGAAGAGAATTCAAACCACGATTTCGAACAAAAATGATCCATTGATCCATTGCCGAAACCAAGGCCTGCGAAGACAAAAATGAGGATTACGGCTATCTTGACGGCTGTCAGCACATTCTGAATACGGCTGCCGAAATAGAGGCTATAGCAGTGAATGAGGGAAAAAAGAAGAATAATTCCGACTGCCAATATGGTGATAGGTGCAATATAAATGATTCCGACATCGATATCGATCAAGGGCGCATGCGGGTCCCGGCTCAGACAGTTCGGAAATGCCCTGAAGAAATATGAGGCAAAGGCGATAGCGGCGGCTGCAATAGGCGCCGAGAACCCGACAATCAGGGAAATCCAGCCGGAGAGAAAACCCATTAACTTTCCAAAACTCTCCCGCAGAAATACATATTCCCCTCCCGCCCTGGGAAAAACGGCGCCCAACTCACCATAACAAAGGGCCCCCGAAAGGGCCAGGATTCCGCCGATGAACCAGCAAAGCAGCATGGTTTTAGGATTGCCGACGGATTCCATGACAAAACCCGATGTGGTAAATATTCCGGTGCCGATCATGTTGGCAATAACAAGGATCATGGCAGAGACCGGCCCGAGTTCCCTTTTTAAACCCGTGGGAACGGGATTTCTGGGTTCCATCACCTCGGCGCCTCACCCATATTTTCCACCTTTCATACCAACCCCGATGGGCCTCCGGGCCTCAGTTTCAGTCCTTCCCTGCCAGGCATGGACCCACATAAATCAAACCGAGGAATTTTTCATCGGCGTTGTTTGCTGTGTCTGTGAGACCATCAAGCGTGGTCCTCGCCAATGCTTCACCGACGGAATAACCCGCTTTGCAAACAATACAGGCGGGCATGGTCCCCGGATACCATTTCTTAAGGAAAGAGACCAAACCCTTCACGTCTTTCAATCCCATGAAGATGCACAAGGTTTCACCCTTCTCCATAACGGCCTTTACCATGGGGGGATTCTTCCTGAGGCCCCTGGGGGTGGCAATAACCATGGATCCGTTGCAGGCAAGATCTTCGCCGATCAGCGCATTGGATACATTGAAAGAGCTGAGCCCCGGAATGATTTGAACGGCCCCCTTGGGGAAACAATTCCATGCCCATCGCCACCCGCTCCAGATGCTGGGATCTCCGTATTCCAGAATAGCCACGGTTTTGCCTTCATCCAGGGCCTTCTGAATAATTACGGCTCCGTCGGCCTGCTCTTTTTTCAGCAGGGTTTCCAATGCTTCGGGAGAAAGATCAGGATGCTTCTTCTTTAGCACCGGCGGCACAAAATCATACAAGTTAAACAGCACCGGTTTATTTCCCATATACTTGGAAAATTGCTTTCGGATATCCGGGGGGCATACAAAGGCATCAACCCCGGCCATGGTGGAAATGGCCTCCAGGGTAATGAGATCCGTATCCCCGCATCCCACTCCGATAACGTATATTTTTGGGTCTTGGCGAACTGAAATGACCTCAATCTTTTGAACCGCCTTGACATCCCGGTCCGCCATCAAATCATCGGGAGGCACGAAGAAGAACTTTCCGTTCTTTTGAATGGGTTTACCGTTCATTCGGTCTGCCAGGGTCATCCGTTCTCCGGCAGGGTCAAGAAATAATTCGCCGTAAGAAATGAGGGAACGGTACCCGTCCGGGGCCGACAACAAAAATACGGTGTTCACATCAGGCGTTATGCCGGCCTTGTTCAGAACCGACCGGAGGGATGCACCTTCCATTTCGTCAATGCCGTGATATCCCTTTCCTTCACCCAGATGCCTCGACTTCACGGTCTTTTTCGGGTAAGCTGTAAAATCCGAGACGGTCATCGGTTTGTCCACGGCACCTGTCACCACAAATTCCGGAGAAAAAAGTGTTTTCAACTTTTTGGCCGGCATCTCCGGTTTTAGATCCAGAACCTGAATGCTGGTGATATCATCCAACGATCGATCCGCATATGCATCACCGGTTACGATGAGCTTGGGATACCCGATCCGACGGTGAAGCTGATCCAGGCGCGGTTTGTATACTTCCGGGCTGTGGCACCGCTTGCAATCCTTGTGGGGCATAATGGGCCGGGCGGAAAATGCCACAATGATTCTTCCCGGATTCTTATAGAATACCTCTCCCCACGACAGAACCACCTGTTTTCCATTCTTGTTTTTTACCACAATGGCAAGATCCACCCGTTTCTTAAAATCCGTTTCTTCCTTTTGAATAAAAGCGGCTTCTAGAAGTGTCTTCAGAGGGATTCCTCGAAACACGAATGCACCGCGATACGTGCCGTCTTCAAACACCTCGTTCAATTGAGCCTCAATGGATTGATATTGCCTGAGGTCATCCAGAGACAGGTTCACCGGCTGTTTCACCCGGCCGGTGATACTGAGAGTGGGCGATGTTCCGGCCCACGCCGGGCAAAAAGCAAATACTACAACGACCAACGCCAACCACACACACATCCTTTTCATAATGAATCCCCTTATTCTGCCATAATGAACATACAATGTTCATACAAAAATATTGATTTGTGCTCCGGCGCCGGTGTGGCGCCGGGTCCGAGGGGCAATTAAAAAGTTGCCCTGAGGATCCCAAAAAAGGTCCTTCCCTCTCTCGGATACCCGGAAGAAAGAAAATAGTTTTCATCAAACATGTTTTTGACCCCGGCCTCAAGCGTAAGAACCTCGGAGAAAGTGCCGATAACCTTGAAATCAAACGTCACAAAACCATCTAATTCCTGCCATCCCGTGTCAGGGTCCTCATACCATTGTTTGGAATAGTACTCCAACTTGCCGAAAAAGGAGAGCCAATCCGTCAGTTCATACAGATCGCTGATATAGAGCTTGTTCTCGGGCCGTTCCTCTAAATGGTCACTGGTCCTGTTCGGGGAGCAGTCTTTAGAATTTAAATAGGTATAGCTTAATTCAAACATGTTGCGGCTAATAAACGCGGACTTGAAACTGAACTCAATGCCTTTCAAATCAGCTTTTCCAACATTTTGGTATTGATTGATGCCTTTACTAATTTCTTTGTTCACAACCAGATTCTTGACATCGGAATAGAACAGACTGAGTCCCACAAAATTTCTTCCGGGCAGGGGCTTTTCCGCACCGATTTCCCAATTGATGGCCTCTTCCGAATCAAGATTGGGATTGGGCTCATTTTTCCCAAGAAGCCCGGAATAAAGTTCCAACAGAGTGGGAAAGCGGGTCTTTTTCCCCACGGAGAAATGAAGTCCCAGGTCCTGCAGACAGTTCCAGTGGATGCCCGCCTGGGGGTTGAATGTGTTGTCTTCATCGCGAAGCGATTCGCCGTTGGCATACTTTGGTTTCTGAATATCGTAGCTGGCCCCCACCACCAGGGAAAGGTCTTCAATGATCTCAAAATCATCTTCGAGTCCAAATGAAAAAAGCTCTGTTTCATAGCGTTCCCAGGCCTTGCCCCGATCATCCTGCTCCTGGTGAACATCATCCTTATAATGAAAGGAAAAGCTCGTAATGTTTTGTGGAATATAGGTCGACCTGACGGTTAATGAGCCGCCGTTGCTGTAATCATCGTAGGTGCTGTGAAAGGCGTATCTTTTCGTCTGGGTGGAATAGGTATTGTTGTCATAGGAATCCAGAACATTATAGTAGGTATCCCGGTAGATCCGTATCTTGGTGTTGAGATTATCCGTGATTTTGGAATCCCCGATAAAATAGTAGGTATCTTTCTTCCACTCGGTAAAGCGCCACCATTTGAGTTCGGGCCGCGAGGTGGCGTAGACATCGGGAGGGAGCCCCCATTCACTGTTAATGTGGTTGATACCGATGGCGTATTCATGACCGTCGATGGGCATAAATCCTGCCTTGAATCCAAAGTTTTTCTGTAAGATATCTGAATTGTTCCGAGTACCATGCCCCTGGTTCGGCCCGGGGGTCAGGTCATTGGATACCCGGAATCCATCAGAATCGAGAAAGCCCCCATTCAAGGCCACATAGAACTTGTCCATCCGTGAGCCCAAATAAAGATTGCTCCTCACCGTATTGCACTCGCGCATCCCCATATCGAAATTGACTTCAATTTTCTTTTCAGGCTTTTTGGATAGAATGTTGATGACCCCGCCCATGGCATTGGGCCCATAAAGCACGGAACTGTTCCCCTTGGTGAGTTTGATCTCTGAAATATTGGCTGTGGGAAGCTTGCCCGCATCCACATAACCGTCATTGGGCACATAGATGGGAATCCCGTCGAAAAAAATCGGAACATACCGTTGATCAAATCCCCTGACCGTATAATTCTGCTCGTTCTTGGTCCCTACCGAGAGAAAAACCCCGGGAAGGGTGTCGAGGGCTTCGGCAACATTCTCGGAGGTGGTCAGATTGATCCGTTCCTCGCTGATGATATCCGTGGTGGCGATTTGGCTCACCGCATCGTCTTCTCCGCTTACCACCACCTCGCCAAGGGAGAAAACCGTTCCCACTTCCGGAATGGGGCCTGTATCATCTTCTTCCTGAGCCAGGGCCGGACCGCTCATGATTAGGGCCATCACCATCCATAACCATAGACTGATTTTCATCTTCATTTTTCATTTTCCTCCTGTTTCACCATTGAATTTGATTTTTGAGATGGGCGCGTCCGCCACGTCATCACCATATGGACGCCTATTCCGGCGATCATGACAGGGAATAAAACAAACACCAAAAGCTTGACGGGATTCCGGCTGATGGTCAGCCTGACCCCTGGTTTCAGAAACCCTTGGTCCCGGGTTCCCCTGCCTTTGGGCGGTGTAAAGCGTTTCAGGGTGACCTGAATGCCCTTCCATACAAACGGTCGCAAAAAATAGACCCTTCCCCGGGCTACCGGCTTTCCATTTTGCGTGAGTACCACTTCGCAGAAATTGGCTTCCGGATGAAAAGCGCCCGGGGTACGTTCCTTGGGACGTTGGTAAAGGAGTTTCATGTCGTCTTCAAAATAAATGTCCTTGACGGTTACAGCACACCCTTCGGGAAGGGTGAAGGACTGATTTATCCGCAGTTTTACGTTTTCGTACCGGTAACCCAGCAGAAAGCTCCCGAAGTGACCCAGCGCCACAAGGCCGAAAACAATATGGATGATCAACATCACAAATCTGGATGCGGCCTGTTTGTTTCTCATGATCTTCAGGATCTTGGTCCATGAACAAAAAACCAGATTGATCCCGAGAATAACCATTACCGAGCAGAGCCCCACAAACCAAACCTTCAGCAAAAACGGCAACCTGCGGGGCTCTGAAAACCATGCAGGAACCAGAGAGCGGTTCATCACATTGAATCCTTGCCGGAAGGTATCCGACTCCGCCAAAAGAATCCCCCAGGCAAACCACAGCATCAGAGCAGCGAGGATAAGGGTCGTGAACTGCATGGAAGAAAGTGGGTCCAAAAATTTTTTCATGACAATCCCTTGACAACCTTTATGGTGAGCATCAGAAGGGGGGTCATAATCGCAATGACCGATCGGAGGTTATCCGACCGGGGATTCTTACCGGGAAGATGAAAAGCCGCCATAAAAAAGAGGATGATCAATGTGGATTGAAAAAATGCGGGACTCCAGTGCCAGAAATCACCCCATCCGTTCTGACACCAGATAATCCCTGAGTATTCGCCGCACAGAAAGGTAACCGCGCTTAACAGCAGATAATTCCGCCCTTGTTTAAACAGAGGGTTATTGACCCTCTTGCGCAGCGGTTCTCTTCTGAACCGAACAAAATGGGCTGCAGAAAAGAGCGCCAGTGAAAGGGCAAGACACCTGAAACCGTGAAACAAAACCACCCAGGGATAGGTGTGATGGTACCGGTGAGGGAGAAGATCGGTTGGGAAAAACAGGGTAATGCCGAGAAGAAAGAGAATCTCAATCCAAACCCAGGTCTTGATGTTCAACCTTCCTTCTTCGGCCCGGCAACAAAAAATCCCCAGCAAGCAAAGGATAAACATCACGAACAGCATACCGCCGAACATCTCAAAAACAGGCGGCTGACCGGACTCAATTAAGATTCCCACCAGAATTGATCCATTCACCGCCAGAGCCATAACAGACAGTAAACGGGAAAGGCCCTTCCATCCCATGAAAGAGCTGAAGAACGTCACAGCGTAGAGGATAAAGACAGTTGCATATCCTGTTAAAAGAGGGTCAAACATCATCAAATTACCGGCTTTGGGGATACGGACCTCATTCCTGCCTGATGGGAGTTTTATTGAAGCGCTATGGGAGGAGAGAAAAACACGCCCCTTCAATGCCACCAACCGTCAGAATGACACGCTAACTATAATTTTTAGTTATTTTTGTCAAGTGAATTTTTGCACAATAGAATAAATCCGTAAAAATTACTAGTAATAACCATAAATACCAAAAGGCAATATTTGGTGTCTGAACGAAAACTAGGAGTTTTTGTCAAGATCAAGAAAAATTAAAATTTTTATCTGACGCAGAGATTGGCGAAAAAGACAGTTTTCGTTCGGGCACTATTTAAAAAGGAGGGAAACTATTCTCTTTAAGGAAGTCTTTCATTTTCTTGATAAAGGCCAGATTGCGATGGGCCTCATGAGACGTTTTGCTGTTTTTGCCGGGCTGAAGCGTCGCCTCCTTGAAAAGTCGGGCAGCTTCATCCAGGTTGTCCATCTTGAGTGCTGCATATCCCGCTTTAAGGCAAATGTCCGCATCAGGTCCCAGATCGGCGCTACGGCGGTAGGCATGGTAACTTTCTTCAAAGCGTTGCAGACGAAAGGCGATAGCCCCAACGGTTTTCCAGCGGTCACGGGTCGCCCGGGCTTTCACGGCGGATTTTGCCGCAGCCAGGGCCATTTCGTAGCGATGGCCGCTCAAGTAGAGGTTCGCCAGTCGGTCCCAATCCTCGGGTTTGGGGGAGGTACCCCATGTCTTTCGAAGCATAGCCGCCGCTTTAACAGGCACACCGGCCATATGGTAGAGATTCGCCATTTCCTTCATCTGCTCGTGATCAGGGGGGACAAGACGAACCACCACGGCCATGGCAGCCGCCGCTTCGGCATAATCGGTCTTTTGAACGCCAACCCACACCGCCAACCGCCATACGGCGGGATTTTCGGGAAAAAGACCGATAAGACGTTTCAACGCCATTTCCGCTTCCGCCATCTGTTTCAGATCCACATGGGTCTTCACCAAACTGACGAGCCAGTCCAGGGAAGGATTCTTCGACGCACAAAGGGTTTTCAAGACAGGCAATGCCTTTTTTTTTCGTTCCAGATGTAACCACAATACGGCACCCTCGTATTTTACCGCCGGCGGCACCTTTGGGTCGAGCAATGCCGTTTGTTCCATGACCGGCAACGCATCCCGCTTTAATCCTGAATCCATGAGCGCCCGGGCCAAGCTCACCAACCATTTCTGTTTGACCGGTTTTTTGGCTGCACAGATCTTCAGAAGGGATATCCCATGCAGGCTGTTTCCATCCTGCAACCAGAGCATGCCGGCCCGGTAATAGTCCCCTCCTTTTTGTGTGATTTCAGCGCCTTTTTCCATTGCCCGGGCGGCCTTTTGCAGCTTTTCCAGCATCAGGCAACAGTTGGAAAGGGTGATATACCATTCACCCCGAGGGGACGGGAAGCGGGTCAGGGTTTCCAGTAGCGGCAGGGCACGTTTCGGCTGATCCGCCGCCAACCAGAGCCGGGCGGCCTGAAGCATATGCTCCGGTTTGCGGCTAACCCGGGCGGCCTGCTCCATAACGACTGCTGCTTTTACAGGGTCTTCCTTCAAAACCCAGGCGTTGGAAAGCGCCACCAACCAATGGGCTTTAGGCCGGGGTTGCCTGCTCAAGGGAACCAGCAGACGAAGTGCTGCATCAGCCCGCTTGGCCGCCAACCACATCAATCCCGCCCGGCAGGCATGCTCGGGATCTCCACTCAGGGCAACGGCCCGCTCCATGGCCTTTGCCGCCTTCACTGTCTCTTTTTGCTCGAACCGCGCATGGGCCAGCGCCACAAACCACCGAGCCTTTGCCGGAGAACGTTGGCAAAGGGAAATAAGCTGTCTGAGCGCCTTTCCGGGTCGCTCCGCATGGAGCCACAGGACGCCGGCACTGTAGAGATACTCCGATTTAGGATCCAGCTTAACCACCCGATCCATGGTCCCGGCAGCCAATTTGCTCTTATTCAGGATCATGTAGGTATTGGAAAGACCGAGCAACCATTCTTTCCGCGGTCTCCTACGTTCCGCCAACTTTTTTAACAGGGGAAGGGCCTTTTTGGGACGGTCGGCGTCAAGCCATAGCCAGGCCGCGTGAAAAAGCAGTTTTGGATCCCGGCTGACCCGGGCGGCCCGCTCCATGGCCTTTGCCGCCGCCTCCTTTTTCTTCAAAGCTTTCTGTGTTTTGGACAAGGCTGCCAACCAGTGGGATTTCGAGGAAGCCGTTCCCGTGAGTCGCCGTAGTAGCGACGAAGCCCTTTCGGGCCTTCCAGCTTCCAGCCAGAAAACAGCGCACTGGTACAACTGTTCCGGATCCTTGCTCAACCCATAAGCCAATGCCATGGCTTCCGCGGCCTTTCCATTATGCTCCAGCGCCTGATGGGCTCGCGCCGTGGCCACATGCCAATCGGCTTTTTTGACTAATGTATGACCTCTCTTTTCCAAGATGGTCAGGGCTTTTTCAGGTTCCTCTGCTTCCAGCCAAAGCACCGCTGTCTGATACCCCATTCGGGGATCATCCGTTATTGCCACTGCCTTTTCCAAAGCGGTTGCCGCTAACTTGTTTTCCCCGGTTTCCCGGTACAGAGACGCCAGGAGCTGCCAGGCTTCCGTAAAACAAGGGTTCAATTTGGCCGCTTTTTTCAAATAAACAATGGCCGCATTACAATCCCCGTCCTGGTGGAAGAAATAGCCCGCATCATAATAAGGGTAAGGGTGGGTTTCCCCCTTATGGGTTTCAAGGTAGTTTGCCACAATGGCGGCCGCCCTCCGAAAATTGCCATTTTCAGCAGCCTTTTCCGCCGACATGACGACCGCACTCAACGCTTCGACCATGGGTTCGAGACTTTGATTACACTCAGAAGGTGGGAGCGCCTCAGCCCGGTTCGGTGAGACCCATATGCTTGCCGCGGCGATAAAAAAAATAATCCCGAGTTTAGCCATTGTGATTCAGTTCAAATCGGATGGTCATCTCAACCCAGGTCTCCACCGGCCGACCGGCCTTTGTGCCGGGTTTGAACCGCCACCGGGGAACTGTCTCGCGCACGGCTTTCTCAAAAAAACCCCTCGGTTCGGCATTTACAATAGCGAGTTCCCGAGGCAATCCGTTTCGATCCACCAGAAAATGCACCGTCACAAACCCCTCGATGCCAATGTTTTTGGCCCTATGGGGATAGCGGGGTCTGGGTGTCGTGATGCTGGCCGGCTTCCGATCCACTTCATTGAGGCCGAATCGCATCTTGGTCGCCATGGAATTTTGGGAGACTGTCGGACGTGCAAGGGCTCCTGGCGTCGGCGCCTTTGCCACATTGAGATTGACTTTCAGATTCATGGAATTCGACTGGGCTGGAAAGGCATTCATGGAAACCGCGCTGAGGGAGAGCGTCTGAAGCTGAGGTAGATCTGGCGCGGGGGGTTCCAGGGTCGGCGAAGCCAATAGCGGGATATCCGATAATTCGCACAGCGCCTCAAAGGACGTCATTTCGGGCGGTTCCAATTCCAGGAGGCGGATTTCAGGGAGATCCGGCCTTTCCGCTTTGATCTCCGGTTCGGGCGGCACGGGCGCCTCCGGCAGGGGCTCTAGAACCTCATTGGGCCGTATGGAATCCGGCGGCAACTCCAATTTGATGGGAATCAAACGAGCATGGGAAACCCGCGGAAACTGCGACGGGCAGGACGTCTGGCGCAACAACAGGGGTAAAAGCGCAAAAATCCCCATACTGATCCATACGGCCCCGGCAAAAAGAAACGAAAACCGAAGGAGATTTTCTCTTGCAAAACCGAGGCGGGTCACTCAAACCTCCTGGCCGCGACGGCGATGTTCTCAGCGCCGGCAAGGCGGCACTGATCCAGCACCGCCACCAATCGGCCCGTGGCGCATAATTCGTCAGCGTCCAGGATCACCCCGCCCTGAGCATTTTCAATAAGGAAAATTTCCACCAGACCGCGGATCTGATGAAGACCCACCTGTTGACCGTCGATGAAAGTGAGTCCTTTCCGGGTAATCCCCACTACCATCCCGGCCGCCTCTTTCTTTTCAGCCGTTGCTGCTTCCGGTCGGTTCACCTCCACGCCTGATATCCGAACAAAACTGGCCGTTACTAGAAAAAAGATCAGCAGGATAAAAATCATATCGATCAACGGCATCATGTTGATTTCCACATCGCCGCCATCTTCTTCCTGAGTTCCCGCTACCGCGATACTGCCTAAACGGCGCATTTCCGCCACTCCTTTTCAAGCCATTGGGATACAGCCTTTTGAAAAACAAGAACATTCTGATGGATATTGCGGATCTCTTTTCGCATGGCCTGACCTGCCAACAGGCCGGGGATGGCCACCAACAGCCCCGCCTGTGTCGTGATCATAGCTTCCTTGATTCCCGAAGCCATCGCCTGAGAATTCCCCATCCCATAAATGCCGATCACCCGAAAGGTTTCCACCATACCGCTCACCGTCCCAAGCAACCCCAACAGCGGCGCCGCCGCCGCCAATATCATAATGGTCGTAATATGGCGGTAAAGCCCTTGAACCTGACGTCGGACCGCCACTTCGAAAAATAGTTGATCCGGCTCTCCACTCAAGCACGCCTTTCCCCTGAAATACCGGTGCAAAAAGAAGTTCAGTGCATCCGCTCTTGGGCAACACGTCTTCTCTTTAAGACCGTTCCCCTCCTCCAAACACATGAGCGCATCACTCACCGGAAGCGACCGCCGCTTGACCCGAAAAATCCATTCGGCCTTTACGACGATCAGGGTCCACATCCACAGAGAAACCAACCCGATGGGAATCATAATGGGGCCGCCGGTTTCTACAAGCTCCCAGAAGATATAAAAAATTTCCATGGGTCTGTTCCTATCTACCTCCCGCCACTCGATTTTCGTCGTGGGTCTGCAATTGCAGCAACGTCCCCATAAGGGCAAGCCCCTTTTCTTCCATGTCCTGGGACAAATTACGGGCACGTCTTCCCAAAAAGGCCGCCACAACCATGACGGGAATGGCGACAGCCAGACCCACCTGGGTGGTCACCATGGCCTCGCTGATACCGCCCGCCATCAAGCGGGGATCTCCTGTTCCATGGGTGGTAATAACCTGGAAAGTGTTAATCATCCCGGTGACCGTTCCGAGTAAACCCAACAGCGGCGCCACCGCGGCACAGACCTTCAAGGCACCCAGAAAACGTTCCAATCGGGGGGCTTCCCGCAGCATGGCCTCCGTCAGTGCGCTTTCAATTACTTCTCGTGAGTCACCCCGGTGTTGCAGACCCGCCATCAACACACGCCCGGTAGGACGGTTCCGGTGGGGATAAGTCGCTTTTACAGCCCCTTCCATATCGCTGTTTCCCACCAGCCGGGTGACGCGGGTCATGAGCGCATCCGTGTTTTGACGCACTTTCCCCAAAAAAACCAATCGTTCGATGGTCAACACCAAAGCCACCAGACCCACCAGGAGAATGGGCGCGACAAGTACGCCACCGCTTTTCAATTGATCCATCAGGGTGACGCGATGGGCCAACTGCCCAATGGCAGCGCCCCCTGAGACATCGGTATAAACCGCTTCGGTTTCCCCTTCAAAGTACTTGAGGATGTTTCGCCGCACCCAATATGAAGGTCCGGCACCCATAAGGAGACGTCCCGAGGCCGGGCTGAGGCTCAGATATCCAACCTGTTCTTTCACGCGATACATGGCGGGAAGATGCCCCAACCGAATAATCTCTCCCGTGGTCTCATGACCACCGCGATCCACCATCATCCCTTTATAAAAAACCTTTTCTCGCGATACGGCCATATCCTCTAAGGAAAAGTCGAAAAGTGCTTTCAGATCTTTCAGCCGAAACATGGCATGTGGGTCCGCAAAGGCTTTCAGTTCTTGAAACCAATCAAGCCTTTCCGCGCTGTAAGGGCTTCGCTCGGCAAGGGCCAGGAAGTTGCGCGAATAATTCCCGAACAAAGCACTTAATTCCTTCATGTCCGCCAGCCGTAGAGAAATCTCTTTGGAGATCTCATCCCGCTCCCGGGACAATTTCTCAAGCTGCTGTTGATGGGCGGCAAGCGTCTCGGACGTTGCGGCAAGCGCGACTTCCTGAGCCGCCAGCTTTCGCTTAAGCGCCCAACGCCGCTTTTTGATTTCTTCAAGGGTCAGCTTATGTTCTTTTCGCGCATCCCCATACGCGGATTGAATCTCCAAAGAGACCTTCTGAAACAAATCTTCAGCCAATACCTCTGCTGCCGGGCCCATCAGAAGCACCACGATCCAAATGATCCTAATCATCGCGACTGCCTCTCGAATCAACGGCTTTGTCGGGCCTTCCAATGGGCAATCGAGTCAGTTCAATGATGCGGATCTTTTCAACCATTTGAACAGCCTCTTCGATGGCCCTGACGCTACTGTCCACGGCAAGGTATTTGTTTTGCCGAACGTTCCAAGCATAGGCATTTTTGACGTCCATGGTCAGGGCAAAAAGCCCTGCACGCCCCACTTTCAAAAGCTTCACGCGTATAGGCCGTCCTTCAATTTCAATCTCGGTTTCCTGAACATCCACCGCATAGCCGAAATCCGTTTCCTTTGCAACCGCATCAAAAAGAGACCGGGTTTTAGCCAAAAGCCCCATGTCATAATCGTTCAACATATGGGCCACATGTTCCAGACCTTTAAGACGTTCGGCCTTGTCAAAAGGGAGGTCGTTTTGCACAAATGTGGTCAGCTTTAAAAGACCGTCATCCACTATCGGGAGAAGCTCAGCATTGATCTTTTCCATTTCCGCTGCCCTTTCCCTTAATTCAAACATCTTTTTTTTAAGGGTGGCAAGGTATTCCCCAGTTTTCTTTCGGTCCCAGGCGATCCTTTTGAGAACACGTTCATTTCGATCGATTTTATCTAGGAGTCGCTGCTCTTCCGCGGCCCATTCATCCACGGCCTTTTGGGTCGCCACATCGGTTGCAACCGTGCGTTCCGATGTCTGCTTAACCATCAGGGGAGAATCCTTCGCGGCATTGGATAGTCCGTGGCCGAAGCCAAGGAAACAAACAAAGACCCATACAAGGGTCTTCAGAAATGGTTTTGCAGATCGCATTTATCCTCTGCCTCGTAGGGGGGCGCCACCCATCACGTTTGATTCATGACAGGTCCAAAAAAAAACGCGGTTTTTTCACATCATTGTGATGAAAAACAGCAGTTTTTATACCTTTTATCGTCATTAATTGTCAAGAATTTTTAATATCTGAAAGACTCGACACCATAAAGTATGAATATTAACCCATAATGCCATATATGAACTTTCCTTGACCCTTGGCCGTTATTGATTTATAAAAACGGACATGCTCTGATCGCTGCAAAGGGGGGAGGTAAAAAGCATGGAGAAAAGGACACTGCTGACCACTCGGGAACTAGCACAATTTTTGAATATCAACGAAAAAATGGTGTATACGCTTATTGCCGAAAAGGGCCTCCCAGCCACCAAGGCCACGGGGAAATGGCTCTTTCCCCGCCATCTGGCAGAACAATGGCTGGAAGCTCAGACCATCAATTTTCCCAAACAGCCGGATCCGCTGCCGCCCTATGACGGCCTGCTCATTATTGCCGGCAGCAACGACATCCTTCTGGACAGGACCATCTCACTGATCAACCAGCGCCACCCGGAAGAGATGGTGGCATTCGGAAACATGGGAAGTCTAGGGGGAATTCGAGCACTCAGACGGAATCACTGCCATATGGCTTCCAGCCACCTAATCCAGAAAAACGGCAAGGAGTATAATTTCGGATTTGCCAGGGACGAGCTGGTTCAGATGCCGGGCATCATCAATTTCTGTCGCCGGGAACAGGGCCTGTTGGTTGAAAAGAACAACCCCAGGGGCATCGGGAGCATCGCTGATCTTAAACAGGCCGGCACCAAAATCGTTAACCGTCCTTTGGGCACCGGAACCCGTCTGCTTCTGGATGAAGAGCTGTCCAAAGCCGGGATTGAAGGAAATGGGATTGAAGGTTATACAAACGAAGTATCCCGTCACCTGGATCTGGGCCTGGAAGTGCTTTCCGGCCGTGCCCATGTGGGACCCTGCATTCGGGCCGTGGCCGAACTTCTGGATCTGGATTTTATTCCCATAAAATGGGAGAGTTTTGATCTGCTGATTCTCAAGGACCGTTTTTTTGAAAAAGGCGTGCAACAATTCCTGGGATTTTTGAGCGAACCATCTTTTAAGAAACTGGGCTCGGACTTGGCCGGGTATGACTTGCGTTTTTCCGGAAAAATGCTTTTCCCTAAAGAAGCAAAAAAAACGGAATAGGAGTGTCTTTAACCATGCATAAAATTTCTCGTTTGACATTATGTCTCGCGGTCATGGGGTTAATGATCGCGCTGTTTCTGCCTTCCCCTCATGGGATCTGTGCCACAGCAAAGGAAAACCTGATGGTATTTCATGCGGGATCCCTGGCTGTTCCGTTTAAAGCCATGGCGAAAGCCTTTAACAAACAATACCCCCATGTGACCATTTTCCTGGAGGCATCAGGTTCCCGCACTTGCGCTCGAAAAATCACGGACCTGGACCGCCCATGCGATGTCATGGCCTCCGCAGATTACACGGTCATAGACAACCTCCTCATTCCCCAATATGCAGCCTGGAATATCTCATTTGCCACCAATGAAATGGCCATTGCCTACCGATCCGGAGCGAAAGGGGCCAAAGTCATCAACGGTCAAAACTGGTACGATATCCTGCTTCAAAAGGGGGTTGAGTATGGTCATTCAGACCCGAACAGCGATCCCTGCGGGTATCGAACCCTGCTGGCCTGGCAGCTTGCGGAGAAATACTACCAGGTTCCGGGCTTGTACCGGAAACTCCTAGAAGGGTGTCCCAAAAGAAATATTCGACCCAAAGAAACCGACCTCATCGCCCTGCTGGAGGTGGGTGAAATCGATTATCTCTTTATTTACCGGTCGGTCTGCGAACAACATAAAATGCCTTACGTTGTCCTGCCGGATCAAATCAATCTAAAATCCGCTCGTTACGAAACATTTTACAATCAGGCCGAAGTCAAGATCAGCGGGAAAAAACCGGGTGATGTTATTTCAAAGCGGGGTAACGCAATGGTTTACGGCATTACGATCCCTAAAAACGCGCCCCACCGGGACCTGGCTATCCGCTTTGTGGCCTTTGTGGTGGGTCCCAAAGGCCGGAAAATTATGCAGGAAAATGGGCAACCGCCCATTTCACCGCCTCGGGCCACGGGCGATCCGGATAATCTGCCGCCATTGCTTCAAAAGCTGGTAACATCCAGGTAAATGAGAATCTACCATGCGCTCTTTCCTCGGCAGACGGTCTTTTAAAGCGGTGTTCTTCACGCTAAGCGCTCTTCTGCTCATCCTGATCGCGGTTCCTCTGATCCGAATGATTGCGAGCGCCGATCCCGCCACCCTGTTTACCACCATGGCCGAACAGGAGGTGATATCATCCATCTGCCTGACCCTTCGGTCGGCTTTTTGGGCCACCATTGCGTGCCTGGTCCTGGGAATTCCCCTGGCGTACCTGTTGGCCCGCACTGATTTTCCCGGCAAGAGCCTGGTGCAGGGGCTCGTGGATCTGCCGGTGATGATCCCCCACACAGCCGCAGGCATTGCATTGCTCATGGTTTTCGGACGGTCTTTTTTTGTGGGGAAAGCCCTTGGCACAATAGGACTTGATTTTGTGGGTACTGAAGCAGGCATCAGCCTGGCCATGGCTTATGTGAGCATTCCATTTCTGGTCAATGCCGCCAGAGACGGCTTTCTGGGAGTAGACCCCAAGCTGGAACGGGTAGCGCGAACCCTGGGCGCTTCACCCCGGCAGGCTTTTTTCAGGATCAGCCTTCCCCTGGCCTGGCGATCCATCCTTTCGGGGGCCATCATGATGTGGGCCCGAGGGATTTCCGAATTCGGCGCCGTCATTATCCTGGCCTATCATCCCATGACCGCTCCCATCCTGATCTGGGAACGATTCCAGGCCTATGGGCTGAAATATGCCAAACCCGTAGCCGTTCTGCTCATCCTCATCTGCCTGATCATCTTTGCGATCCTCAGGTGGCTGGCCGAACCCAGGAAGGAGACCTAGTTGCTCAAACTTGAAAGCGTTAGACTTCAATTGGGGAATTTTACCCTTTCAGATGTCTCCCTGACGGTCGGCCAGGGTGAATACCTGGTGCTGGTCGGCCCTACGGGCACCGGCAAAACCGTTTTGCTGGAAACCATTGCGGGACTGCACCATCCTTGTTCGGGACAGATATTTCTAAAAGGAATAAACATCACCCATATGCCGGCTGAAAAACGACATCTGGGGGTGGTCTATCAGGACTATGCCCTGTTTCCTCACCTGACGGTCTTTGACAATATCGCTTTCGGTCTGAAACTGAAAAAAAAGGGACCCCGGGAAATTTCCGGGACGGTATCGAAAATGGCCCAATTCCTGGACATCCAGACAATCCTGAAGCGAAGACCCAGACTTCTCTCCGGGGGAGAACGCCAACGTGTTGCCCTGGCCAGGGCACTGGTACTGGACCCCCACATGCTTCTCCTGGATGAACCGTTAAGCGCTCTGGATCGCATGACACGGGACCGACTTCGCGGAGAGTTAAAACGCATACACAGTGAACTGGGCGTCAGCATTCTGCACATCACCCATGACCTGGGCGAGGCTTTCTTCCTGGCAGACCGCCTTTTGGTCATGAAAAACGGAGCCATCATTCAAGAAGGCAATCCCGAAGAAACCTTAAAGCGGCCGAAGGATCGATTCGTTGCCGAACTCCTGGGAATTGAGAATTTCATTCCCGCCAGGCTCGGCGGCGGCGGGCAGCTTTTCCTTGAAGGCCTGGGGCCTGGGGATCCGCCGGTTTTCCCCGCATCGCCTGCCGAAACTGAAAAGGAGATTTTTCTGGCCGTACCCAACTGGGCGATCCAACTTTTTCCCGGCAAAAACAACGGCGATATCTACCTGGCCATGTTTCCCATGACCATTACCGGACTTGACCGTGCCCAGGGGCATATGAAGATTCACTTAAAGCACGCTGAGGGAGAGCAGCTGCGAACCACCCTCTCGTGGCGGGAAATGAACGAGCTACCGACAAACCTGGAACTGGGGCAGGAAATTCCGGTGGGGCTGAATCGAAAAGGAATTCACTGGGTACCTGCGGAGAGCTAACTCAAAATGGAAATAGTAAAACCATGCAAGAATGCTATGCAAGAAACCGGGTTCACGAACGCTGGCCCGTATGGGCGGCTAAAACATTAAAGTTAGCGGCCCGGCTGGTTCGAACAAAGGCCATAGGGATAGAACAAATCACAAGAGGTCCCTGCGGCATCGCCCACTGGCACGGCGATGAACTGGCACTCATCCCCCGCTTCGGCCACATCGGCCCCACCATCCTGGTGAGCCATTCCAAAGATGGCGCAATCATGGCAAAAGGCGCCACGGCGCTGGGGTATCGCGTAACCCGGGGATCCTCTTCCCGAGGCGCCGTAGGGGGACTTCTGGCACTCATCAAAGCGGTGAAGGAAGGTCATGCGGTGGTGCTGGCGGTAGATGGTCCACAGGGGCCTCGCGGCGTTTGTAAGCCGGGAATTGTCAGGGTGGTTCAAAAATCAGGGGTTCCTCTCTTCCCGGTAGGGGTGGCGGGATCAAACAGATTTGTATTTAAGAAATCCTGGAACCGGGCCTATCTCCCCTTCCCCTTTTCCCGCCAGGTGGTATGGATCGACAACCCTCTTTATTTTCCCAAAAAAGCCGATGCCTCAAAAATACCCGGGTACTGCCGCCAAGTGGAAAGGGCCATTGGGGATGCACAGAAAAAAGCCTACGCATTACTATTGAAAGGATAAAACCCGGAGAATTGATCAAAAAGGCCATAAACAGCAGCCGCTATCCCTGAACTCATCTTCACATGCCGCCAGCTGACCTCGATATCTCACAGCCCTTTTCTGAACCCTGCTCGCCACCTTCAACAGCCACGCTTTTTTGGCATAGGTTTTGCGGTTGTAACCACCCCGGCCTTCATGATAGGCCAGGTAAAGATTTCGGGCATTGTTTTTGGATATGCCGCACTTCTTAACACTCAGTGAACAATACCATCCCACAAAATCGATGGCATCACCGAAATCATCCCGATCAGCCCAGGAATTGTCTGTACTTTCCTGATACTCCTCCCAGGTCCCATCCAATACCTGAGCATATCCATAGGCCGAGGAAGGCCGAGGCCCGGGAAAAATCCACAAACAGGTGGTGCGGGGTGGCTTGGCATCTCCAATGTACTTTGATTCCTGGTGCAAAATGGCCATCATGACCGGGATCGGAATGCCCCATCTTTCATAGGAATCCGCCGCATCTTCATACCATTCATCATGCTCCCGGAAAATCTCACAGATGTTATCCGGGTTACGGGGTGGAGTGGGGGTTGCGCATCCACAAAAGGCGCTGATGGTGAGGAACGCAAAAATCATTCTCAACCGGTTGCACCACAACAAAAATAAATGCCTGTCCTCCATCCCTATTCCCTTTTACTTGCCTCATATGCCACTTCAACCGTCTCTTTGAATCCCGCTTCCAAATTCAAAAAGGCGGACGGAATAACCAGCTTTACGTCCGTTTTTCCGGAACCTTTAATGTTGTTGAGGGGGATGCTGGTGGTATAGAGCGTCCGCATTCCTTCGAGAATTGTCTTGGGCCCGCTGAGTTCGACTTTCGAAGGTTTGATTTTTGCTCGAACCAAAACCAGATCCGAAGGCAGTTTTCCCACCCAATCCGCCTGTATGGGCAAGGTTTTTTTCGACCGCGTATCCAGATTTACATCCACCACCATGGGTCTGACCTCCTTCAGGGAAAGTCCGGGAGGAATAGAAAGATTATTGTTGGTAATGGCAAAAGTGTTGGTTCCTTCAACAGCCTTGTCCAGATCCATCTTCACCCGGATCTGTTCGGGACGGATGGATTTCAAAAGCGCTCTTGATCCCTGCAGGAAAAGCCGCACCGAAGTTGCGGATGTATTCAAAAGTTCCATACCCGGTTTCTGATTGGCATACTCCACGGGAATATCAAACGTTTTGATGGCATCAAGCCCCCTGCTGATGCTGAACCAAACGCCGGAAACGATTAGAAGAGACACTAAGGCGGCCATCCTCAGTTCAATCTTCCTTCTTTTCAAAAACCGGCGCTGGTTTGTCCGAATTCCCAAGTGCTCCCTGAGGGCTTCAACCAATTGCCTTTTTCCATCAATGGCCAACACATCGAAGCCTCGGGTTATGGTAATTGATCCCCGTTCCTCCGACACGACAATAACCATCGCGTCGGTGGTTTCAGATAATCCCGCCGCGGCCCTGTGACGGGTCCCGTAAGCGCTGGGGAAATCCTTTCGATGTGAAAGAGGAAGAATAACCCCGACTTGTACAACCCGGTCTTCGGCAATGATGGCCGCCCCGTCATGGACGGGATTGTTGGGCCAGAAGATGCTTTCAATCATCTCCGTGGAAGCCCTGCCATCCCACGGAATCCCTTGCTGGACAAATTCCTCCAAGTCCTCTTTTCCGGGCAGAACGATTAAAGCCCCGACACGTCTTTTCGCCAGATTAAAGACGCTTTCGGTAATAATTTCCACTGGGGTTTTCAACGGCCTCCGGGGTAGACCCCAAAGAATCGCCCAGATGTTTCGTGCACGGAAAACGGATCTGATTTCGTTCCTGAAAACCACAATGACAATCAGAGCGGCAACTGCGATAATGCCCTCCATCATCCAGCTGGTCAAAATGAGCCCCATGGACACGGCCAATCTTTGCAGAATCCAGAGAAAGGCAATCCCCACAAGCACTCTGAAAGCATCCGTTCCTCGAAAAAGCGCGTAAAGGCGAAACAGGATATAGCTGTTAAACGCGATGTCGATGAAGTCCTGCCATCGAATGCTGGATATGAAAATCAGAAGTTTCTGCAACACCTGTCACTCCGTAACACTGAACCGCAGGATTCGAAAAATTTCACCTTCCGAATCCGTTATTTCAACTCGCCAGGGGCCTACACCCATATTTCGAATACGTATTTTGCTGAAGCTGGACCACTTGGGCGGCTTGAGGGTTAGTTTTAATTTTCTCTTGAGCTGGTCCCGTTTGAACCAGTTATGGTGGACAACCGTTTTTTCAGGCACCGGGTCAAAAGCGGTGAAGCAGGTGACACTACCCAGTGCCACACTGAATATGATCGTCTCGTTGACAGGCGCCAGTTCTTTCAGGCTCTCACACATAACCGCTTCGACAAGGGTGAGCTGAAGCGGCGGTTCGGGCGGTGCACCTCCGCCCTCTTTATCACCATCAGCCCCGTGAATGCTTGGGGCGAAACAAAAAAAGACCGCAAAAAGCAGGCATAAGGATTTACTTTTGTTCCATATCTTTTTCATGGAAAAATTTTCCCTACAGGATCAGATATGATATTATTATCACTCTTTCTAATCAATTTATGATATTTAAGCTATAGTTTTCGGAGACAGTAAGGATATCTTTTAAGGAAAACATCCCTTAAACCGAAATGTTAACATACCAAAACCATCCTGTTTTTTCAATACATGAAAGCGGGTAAAGAATGAAAATCTTTCGTAGTTTTACCTGTGGACTTTGATTGCCTTCTGTGACACAATTTCGGTCCGTTAAGAAAACAAGGAGATGAGCCATGAACCCAAAGGTCCCCACCCGGGAAGACGCTTTCGCCCTGCTTCGGGAATACAATAAGAGTGAAAGCCTTATCAAGCACGCCCTGGCTGTTGAGGGCGTCATGCGCTACTTCGCGAGGAAACGAGGCGAAGATGAAGACAAGTGGGGCATCATCGGTTTGGTGCATGACCTGGACTATGAAAAATTTCCGGAAGAACACTGCCGGAAAAGTAAAGAAATCCTCGAGGAAAAGAACTGGCCCGAGGAATATATCAGGGCCGTTATCAGCCACGGGTGGGGCATCTGCTCTAAGGTAGAACCCGTTACAGAACTTGAAAAAGTACTCTATGCCATTGACGAACTGACGGGACTGGTCGCCACAACCGCCCTGATCCGGCCTTCAAAAAGCATTCTGGACGTTAAGCCCAAATCCGTCAAAAAAAAGTGGAAAGACAAACGGTTCGCAGCAGGCGTTGACCGTACCATTATTGAAAAAGGCGCCGGCATGCTGGGTGTTGAAATTTCCGATCTCATCAGGGAC
>CAYPQJ010000014.1:0-37591 GCA_964412835.1 uncultured Desulfobacteraceae bacterium
CATATTCATACCCGGAAAAACCAGTACGAAGCCAATATTACTGTGGAACCTGTAGACGGCGTATGGAAGATCACGGATCTGGAACTGCTGGAAGAAAAACGCATCGATCCCTATGGGAGGCAGAAATCGCCGAAAATGGGGGAGCCATGATTAACGTAAACGCTTTGGCGTTTTATTATCAGAAGGATGGCTTTCGTCTGAATGTGCCTGAGTTTACCGTTGAAAAAAAAGAGAAAGTCGCGGTTATTGGTTCAAGCGGTTCGGGAAAAACAACCTTTCTCAATCTCATTGCGGGCATCATTACACCCAACGCGGGCATGGTCCGTGTGGGCGATGTCTCTATAAGTGATTTGAATGATTCTCGAAGGCGGGACTTTCGCATTACCCATATGGGTTTTGTTTTCCAGGACTTCGAACTACTCGATTACCTGAACGTGTTGGACAATATCCTCCACCCATACCGTATCACCCGGGCTCTCAAACTGGATAAATCGGTTAAAAGGCGGGCAGCCCTGTTGGCCGAAGAGATGGGGATCGGCGACAAACTCAAACGGAAGGCAGCCGACTTGTCCCAGGGTGAGAAGCAGCGTGCAGCCATCTGTCGGGCACTCCTGCCGAAACCAAAGTTGATCCTCGCGGACGAGGCAACGGGTAATCTCGACCCGGAGAATAAGACCCTCATTATGGATTTGCTCTTTCGGGCAGTTGAGGAGCACGATGCAACGCTTCTGGCCGTAACCCATGACCATGAACTGCTCAAACGGTTTGATCGGGTTATTGATTTTAAAAATTTCCAGGAATTGGACGTTTCATGTTCGACAGCCTTTACATAGCCTGGAAATACATCGGCTACAATAAAGCCAGGACCGCCACGCTGATTGCCTGTATCACACTGATAGGGTTTTTGCCGATCTCTCTGGAGCTGCTGCTGGATGAAAGCGAGCATCAGCTCATGTCCCGCGCCGTCACCACCCCACTGGTGGTTGGCGTCAAGGGGAGTGCTCTGGATCTGGTTATGAACACCCTTTATTTTGGAAATGAGGTGCCGGAATTGATGACCATGGCGGTATCGGATCGGATAATGGACACCGATCTGGCCCTCCCCATTCCCCTCTACGCCCGGTTTCGCGCAAGGGGCCATCCCATTGTGGGAACCACCCTGGACTACTTTGAATTTCGGGGTTTGAAAATGGCGGAGGGGCAACAGATTGCCGTGTTGGGAGATTGTGTGGTCGGAGCCGGGGCCGCGGAGCAGTTGGGATTGAGACCGGGAGATGACCTGGTCTCATCGCCGGAAAACATGTTTGACCTGGCCGGTGTTTACCCCTTGAAGATGAAAGTGACCGGCGTGTTGCATAAGTCCCATACGTCAGATGACCTGGCGGTATTTGTGGATTTGAAAACCGCCTGGGTGATCCAGGGACTGGGACACGGGCACCAGGGTGTCACGGTGCTCAAAGACCCCACGCTGGTTCTGAAACGGACCGAAGGCAATGTGGTCGCCACTGCCAAACTGTATCACTACATGGAAATAACGGATGAAAATATCAATTCGTTTCACTTTCATGGCCATATTGCCGGTTATCCCATAACCGCCGTGATTGCAGTCCCCTATGATGCCAAATCCGGAACAATCTTACAGGGACGGTATCTTTCCAAAGGGGAAAGCTATCAGATTGTCAAACCTGAAGACGTCATAGACGGTCTGCTGCAAAACATCTTCAGGATCAAAAACGTTCTGGACGCTGTTATATCAGTGGTGGCCCTGGCAACGGTCATGGCCATTATACTGGTTTTTGCCCTGTCTCTCAGGTTGCGACAGCGGGAAATGGAAACGGTCTTCAAATTAGGGTGCAGCCGCATGACCATGGTCCGACTTGTGGCTTCGGAAATTCTTATTATCGTGTCCGCCAGCGGCATATTTTGCGGTGCCATGGTTGTGCTGGTGGACCAATTTTCAAACGACCTGGTCCGAACACTGTTTATACGTTGATTTTTTTCAAGGGGGGATAGGAGGTTGTCATGGGAACAATGAAGAAAATAAACATCATAAAAAAAGTGTTGTGGCGCTCATTTCTTGCGAGCGTTTTGATAACGGCTGTTTCAGATGTGTCTCAGGCAGAGAGCGATTCGCCGGAAAAGGTTACCATTTATGTGGTGAACTATCCCCTGAAATATTTCGCCGAGCGTATTGCCGGTGGCCACGCCAAGGTGGTATTCCCGGTCCCACCGGACTGCGATCCGGCCTACTGGGTTCCTGATGCCAGGACAATTGGCGCATACCAGCGGGCCGATCTTATCCTGCTGAACGGCGCCAACTATGCCAAGTGGGTCAGAAAAGTCTCTTTGCCGCGGTCAAAGATGGTGGACACCTCCGCCAAATTCAAAGATCGGTACATAACTGCCGAGGAAGTCGTAACACACAGCCACGGCGCGGAAGGAGCCCATGCCCATGAATCCCTTGCCTTTACCACGTGGCTCGACTTTGACCTTGCAGCCAGGCAAGCCCGGGCCATAACTAAGGCACTGAGCCGGAAGAAGCCGAAGCTGCACGACACGTTTCAGGAAAATTACGCAGCACTTGAAAAGGATCTCATGGCCCTTGATGGAGAAATCAAAGTAATTGTATCGAAAAATAAAACACCTCCGCTTTTGGCCTCCCACCCTGTTTACGACTATCTATCAAGACGCTATGGCCTGAACATGAAGAGCGTCCACTGGGAACCGGATGAAATTCCTAGCGCCGGGCAGTGGATTGAACTGCAATCCATTTTGAAACAACACCCCGCCCGATGGATGATGTGGGAGGGGGAGCCTTCACGGGAATCGATTGAAAAACTGAAATCCATAGGTGTCAACAGCCTGGTCTTCAACCCTTGCGGGAGTGTGCCGGGTAATGGAGACTTTCTTACGGTCATGCACCAAAACGTTGATAACCTCAAACCGGCCTTTTAGAGTGACCCGTTGACAATAATTGAGGATTTCCTGTATTCTGCCCTCGCCCAATGGGACCATTCATGGGTCTTGTTCCGGGGCGAAGATTTACCTGCAAACAGTGTGCATTATTCCTGTGGCATCGAGGTTTGTGTTGGGAATAGAAATTTTCAGGGTTAGGCATGAGCGGCTGGGAATTGTTCTGACATTCCTCTGTTTTCTGCTGTTCCCTGCCGGCAATCTCCTGGCCGAAAAACCGACCCTCGAACCTGACATTCCTTTTGATGAGAGGATTTGGAAGGGACTGGAAACGGGTGTTAAGGACCCCATCGGTTTTCATTATTACTTTAAGGATGGTTTTCGCACGGAAAGCCCCGACGGTAGGCTCAAGATCAAAATCGGCGGAGAAGCGAGACTCGATGGCGGATATATTGGCGCCAATGATACACTGGAGGAAACATTCACGGACCTTCCGGGCTGGAAGGGAAATTTTCGGGAGCTGAAGGTCCGTCTATCGGGCACCTTTTTGGAAAACTGGAAATTCCAGTTCGACATGGACTTTGCCAATGTGCGTCAGATCAAGGATATCTGGATCAGCTACGGAAAAATTCCGTTCCTTGGGTATGCCAAGGCCGGTCATACGAAAGAGCCCTTTTCCCTGGAAGGGTTCATGAGCAATTCAAACCGCACTTTCATGGAAATCGCCCTTCCGGTGGAAGCGTTTTTCCCGGGCCGAAATGTCGGCATTCTGTGCTGGAACACGGTCCTGGATGACCGTATGACCTGGGCCGCTGGCTATTTTCTGATCACCGGTTCTTTTAGTGATGTGGCCGATGCCACCGACTATTTAAGCGAAGCTTTTGGTTCCGCCGTGTCCTTCAGGGTGACCGGCCTTCCCCGCTATGAGGATAACGGTAAAAATCTCCTCCATCTGGGATTTTCCTACAGCCACCAGTTTCGGAACGATACCCGGGAAAATTCGCAGTTGAAGTTGCGGGCCCATCCCGAGTCGCGCCTTACTGACGACACTTTCGTAAACACTGGGCAATTCTTCACAGAGGCAGCGGATCTATTCGGTTATGAGGCGGCCCTGGTTCGAGGGCCCTTGTCGGTTCAAGGGGAGCTGTTCCATATGTTCGCTAATGCGGAATCGGTGGGGGATCCGAGATTCTGGGGATTTTACGTGTATGGGAGCTATTTTTTGACCGGTGAACATCGGCCCTACGACCGGTCTAAGGGCATTTTTAAGGGCATTACGCCCAGAGAGGAATTCCATTTCACGGCAGATGGCTGGGGGGCCCTGGAGGCTGCCTTACGCCTATCTTATGTGGATCTCAACAGCCGAGACATTCGGGGAGGAACGGAGATCGATTTTACCGCCGGCCTCAACTGGTACCTGAACGGGAATACCCGTATCATGTTCAATTATGTTCATGCCCGGGTGATGGACCGCAATGAGCCCCCCATCGACGGGGGAAAGGCCAACATCTTTCAAGTAAGGTTTCAATTTGTGCTCTGAGTTGGACCGCTTCTGACCATTTAGTCGCGACGGGTGGTGAACATGAATCAAATGAACGAAAGCCGGAAACGGTTCTTGATCAAAATGGGGCAGGAAGTGAACGGATATGTCGTAGAGACCTGTTTTGGCGCCGGCGGGTGCCCCAACCGTGCGTGCCATACCGACGATCTTCCGGAAAAGATGGAAACGGTTCTGGAAGGAAAAGACCTCAAAGGGTTCTTGCAGCGGAAAGTGAAAGGGCCATTAAAGATGCACCATGAATTCCGGGTGTCGGTTTCCGATTGTCCCAATGGGTGTTCCCGACCCCAGATAGCGGATTTCGGTCTGCTGGGAGCCGAGAGACCAGAGGTGTCCGAGGAGCCTTGTAGCGCTTGCGGGGCCTGCGAAGAGATCTGCAAAGAAGAGGCCGTCGTCCTGCACGGGGAAACGGTCCGGATTGATGAAGCCAGATGCCTGTTTTGTGGGCAATGTATCGGGGTATGCCCTACCGGAACCCTTATCTCGGCGGAGAAAGGGTATCGAATTCTTCTGGGCGGCAAGCTGGGAAGGCATCCCAGGCTGGCGGAGGCGTTGCCGTCCATTTACTCGTCTGCCCAGGTCCTGGAAACGCTGGATCAGTGCCTGGATCACTACCTGCGCTTTTCCACCCAAGGGGAACGGTTGGGAGAGATTCTGGAACGGGTACCCTACGGCAATCAATTATAAAAATGATGAACCCCGGAAGGAATTCGGATTTACCGGTTCAAAAACCTGAAATCAGGAGAAGATATGGCCAACAGCGATAACATATGGCGAGATGAACACGGTGTCTGCCATGTTGAGGGGAAAGACAAGGCAGAAGTTTTCGGTATGATGGGATATGCCCATGGAAAAGACAGGGGAATGCAGATCCTTCTAATGCGTATTCTGGGGCAGGGGAGGGCCTCTGAACTCCTGGATTCCAGTGATGAAGTGCTTGAAATCGACAAATTCTTCAGGAGAGTGAATTGGACAGGTTCAATTTCTTCGGAAATCGACAAATTCTCTCCTGAAGTTAAAGAAGTAACGGATGCATACTGTAAGGGGGTAAACAGGGCTTATGCAGAAAAAATTCCATGGGAATGCAAACTTCTCAGACTTAAACCTGAACCCTGGTGCGTGGAAGATGTGATTCTTATCTCACGGATGATCGGTTACCTTACCCTTGCACAGTCTCAGGGTGAAATGGAAAGACTGCTTATCGAATTTATCCAGGCCGGTATGGATGAAGAAAGGCTGAATGCGCTTTTCCCGGGAATCCTTGGGGGGCTCGATATTGACCTTGTTAAAAAAATAGACCTTCAGGAACGACTGGTTGCCCCCACATCTCTCTGGAATATGGCTGCGCCATTGATGATGGCATCCAATAACTGGGCAGTTTCAGGAAAAAGGACGGCTTCAGGAAAGCCTCTCCTATCAAACGATCCCCACCTGGAAATCAACAGGCTTCCGAATATCTGGTATGAAATGGTCCTGAAAACAAAAGGCCGATACGCAATGGGAGGGACCATGCCCGGGGCGCCGGCCCTTCTTGTGGGTCGAAATCCGGATCTCGCATGGAGTGCCACATATACATTCATGGATAGCACGGATTCATGGATCGAAAAATGCGAAGACGGCAAATATATGCGTGAGCCCGACAAGTGGATGGATTTTACAGAGAGGGAAGAAATCATAAAAAGAAAGAAAAAAGATCCCGTGAAAGTCGTTTTTTACGAAAACAAGCACGGTATTCTTGAAGGAAACCCCAACAGGGATGGGTATTATATCACCACCTCATGGGCACCGGCCTTTTCGGGTGCTGTCACATTTGACAGCCTCCTCAGAATTTTTGATGCCAAGACGGTTACTGAAGGGATGGATCTCCTCGGCCGCGTAGAGACATCCTGGAATTTTATCCTTGCGGACAAAGGCGGAAACATCGGCTACCAGATGTCCGGCCTGATGCCGAAAAGACGGGAAGGGGTCAGCGGGTTTGTTCCCTTGCCCGGCTGGGAAGAAAGAAATGACTGGCAGGGGTTTGAAAAACCGGAAGACCTGCCGCGATGCCATAACCCCGAATGCGGCTACTTTGTTACCAGCAATCAGGACCTTAACGAATACGGGAAGGTTCATCCCATTAATGTCGGCATGGGACCCTACCGTTCGGACCGGATTGGGAAACTTCTTTCTGAGAATAACGACGTTACCTGTGAAGACATGTATCGTTTGCATTACGATGTCTATTCAACACAGGCTGAATTATTCATGAAGATACTTGCCCCTCTTCTTCCTGACACAAAGCCCGGGCAAATACTCAAAAACTGGAATTTTGAATACGCTGCTGATTCAGAAGGAGCATTTCTTTTTGATCGGTTTTACAGAGCGCTTTACCTGGAAATTTTCGGTAAGAACGGTTTCGGCACGGAGGCTGCTGAACATATTGATCAACATACCGGCATTTTTAACGATTTTTATATAAACTTCGACCGGATACTCCTTTCTGAAAATTCAGTATGGTTCGGCAACCGTTCAAGAGAGGATCTCTATCTGAAGGCCGCTGAAACGGCCCTGAAATCTCAGCCTGAAAAATGGGGTAATACAAGAAAAGTGATGATGAAAAATATTCTCTTTGACGGCAAGCTCCCTAAATTTCTCGGGTTTGACCGGGGGCCCATAACCATTATCGGAAGCCTTGCCACACCGCACCAGGGGCAGGTTTTCGAAAGCGCCGGCAGGCAGACCACTTTTGCGCCATCCCTCAGAATGGTTGTCGATCTTTCCACAGATGAAATACACACCAATATGGCAGGAGGACCGTCTGACCGTAGATTCTCAAAATGGTATTGTTCGGATCTTGAGAACTGGATATCCGGGAAATATAAGACAATCACTGTAAATTCCGGGAAAAAGTATAAATTATAGCGATGATGGGGGTCAACTCACTCTCAGGGTTAGACCCCATTTCAGCCATTCTTATCTTCACCCGAAGGCACAAAGTTCTTGGATTTGCGAACCAGATAGATGGCCACGGCTAAAATGAGTACGGTAACGGAGAGCAGTCCGATTTCCACCATGTCCTGCCGGAAGGTAAGGGATGCCCCCACATTACCGGCTGTGCCCGCCACCACGGCCGTCAGCACCAGGATGCGCCGCACCGATGCGATAATGCCCACCACGAGAATCGGTTCCACCTGAAGTATGCCAACCTTAAGGAAGGCAACTGTGGTGTAGACGACCTGGGCAAGCATGAGTGTGAGCAGGGCCTGGTCAAAGAGCTTGATGGTTGCTGTTGCGAATTCTCCCTTGAAATAGAGGGGGACGCCTTCCACGACAATGAAGACGAGGAAAATAACGGCTACGACAATGAGCAGCGCACCCACCGCCCAGTAGATTCCTCTTTCGGCCCATTCGGCCCAATATAGGGCATCCTTTTTCATTGGTATCTTCCTCCTCTTGAATACTCAGAAGCGCACGGGTCGCACAAAAGCGTCTTTGCCCGCATAGACGGCTGCAGAACCCAGATCTTCTTCAATCCGGAGCAGCTGGTTGTATTTTTCGACCCGTTCACCCCGGGCCGGCGCGCCGGTTTTCAGATGGCCTGTGTCTAGGGCCACGGTCATATCGGCGATGAAACTGTCCACGGTCTCGCCGCTGCGGTGTGAAACAAATGCCGCCCATCCGGTTCGTTGACACATTCTCACAGCCCGGATGGTTTCTGTGAGGGTGCCGATTTGATTCAGTTTAATCAAGGCCGCATTGGCGCAGTTCTCGCGAATGCCTCGGGAGATGTATTCCACGTTCGTCACAAAGAGGTCGTCTCCCACCAGTTCGATTTGGTCCCCTAAACGACTGTTCAGAACTTTCCAGCCGTCCCAATCATCTTCGGCCAGTCCGTCCTCAATGGAGATGATGGGATAGGCATTCATCAGTTTTTCGTAGTAGCCCACCATCTCTTCCGAGGAGCACGTGCGGTTCTCGGTGCGCAGTTTGTAGAGCCCGTTCTCATAGAATTCAGTGGCGGCGGGGTCCATCGCAATCCCCACATCGGCACCGGGCCTAAGTCCTGCTTTCTCAATCCCCTTGACGATGAATTCCAGGGGCTCTTCATTGGAAGAAACCTTTGGGGAAAAGCCCCCCTCATCCCCGACTCCCACGTGATGACCGGACTCCATGAGAACGGATCGCAGGGCTTGATAGATTTCACAGGCCCATTGCATGGCCTCCTTGAAACTTCCTGCTCCGTAGGGGCCGATCATGTATTCCTGAAAATCCGAACCCTGCCAGCGGGCATGGGCACCACCATTCATGATGTTCAGCATGGGGACGGGGAGACGGACGGCGCCCGGCCCTCCCAGGTATCGATATAGGGGCAGACCGGAGGCCATGGCCGCTGCCCTTGCCACAGCCAGGGAAACGCCAAGTGTTGCATTGGCCCCCAACCTGCCTTTATTGGGGGTCCCGTCCAGTAGCAACAATTTCTCATCAATGTCCACCTGCCGGTGGGCAAGAATACCCATCAACGCATCGTTAATCACACCGTTTACGTTCTCAACCGCCTTGAGTACGCCTTTTCCACCATAGCAGCTTTTGTCGCCGTCACGCAGTTCCAAAGTTTCCCGGGAGCCCGTGGAAGCGCCTGAAGGAACACCTGCCCGGGAATGGATGCCGGAAGCCAGTGTGACCTCCACTTCCACCGTTGGATTACCCCGGCTGTCCAGTATCTGGCGACCCAGAACCTGTCTGATTTCCGTCTTTCTTTGTTTGCTCATGTCTTTTCCTTTCTTGTCATAAAACAAAACCGCAATGGCTTCAGTGTAATCAAAGGAACCCGATTCTAAAATAAATTCGAAAATGTTTCAAGACGTATTGACATGAAGTTCGATAGGACGTATTGTCGTATAAATTGTATGGAATATGGGAGGTATAAAATGAGAACCAAGCGAAAGGTTAGTCTCACCATTGATGAAGAGACCTATGAGGCTATTGAAGAAGCATCCAGAACGCTTCGAATGGCAAAAAGCCAACTTGCTCAGGAAGCCTTTCAGCTCTGGCTCAAGAATAAGACTGAAGCTTTAATGGCCAAAGGCTATGAAGAAATGGCTGAAGAAGATGAAGCATTCGCAGGGTTAACCTTTGAAGCTCAGAGAGAGGCTGCAAAATGAAGGATTTTCCCAGACGAGGTGATGTTTGGCTTGTCAATTGGAATCCCGCCGGGGGAAGTGAGCAAGCGGGCAGGCGACCTGCACTGGTTATTCAAAATGATATTGGGAACCAAAAGGCCCCGACGACGATTGTAGCCGCCATTTCAAGCACCGTTCGGGAATATCCCATGAACGTCAAAGTCAAGCCTCCTGAGGGAGGCCTTGAACGTCTTTCGATAGTAAAAACGAGCCAGATATTGACTATTTCCAAGAAAAGACTGGAAAAGCCCTTGGGTAGACTGAGCCAAAATAGAATGGATGAAGTCGATAGGGCCATTAAGCTGAGTCTGTCTTTGCCCTGATCAGAAAATGCCCCCCTTGTTTCGCATGGGGCGCTATGGATTTACTGAGTTTAGCCCCACAAAGGTACCCCCGTTCTCTTGACACAGGGCCCGCATGAGGGTCGCAAAGCGTTGTCCTGTTGCGCCGATCCCACGGCGGTCTGCCACGAGCACGGGAAACCCGACCGCATGGATGCGCACCAGGCGTTCCCCGCCTGTCCCTGTTCTGTTGATTCTGGTGACCTCATCAAGAACCGGCTGAATCGCATTCCCGCTGTATTCATCTCCGAAGACATACAGGCTGATCTTTTTTTTCGGGTCATAGAAAGCCCGGATTGCAGCCCTGATTCCTTCTACGGGGCTGCTGTTGCTGAAAGGGCGCCAGGTAATCATCCTGCGCAAAATGGCCTTGCGGCGTGCAGGGGAGTCAGGGATCCATTTCCCCTCATACTGATGAAACATATAATCCCCCATATCGTTCATAACCTGTATGCCCTTCACCTTGGGATATACTTTCAGGGTTTCCTCCAGCTTTTTTCTTGCCAACCGCCAGGCATAACTCTGCATGCTTCCGGAAGTGTCGATGATAAAGATAATGTATTCGCTGTCCACGGGAATGCCCCCGATTGAGTTATCCACCCTCCGGGGACGGTTTTTGAGAAGCCGTTGCATCTCTTCGGTCAAATCCTGCAGGGCCCTTGCAAGCCTTCCCTCGATGGTGTTCTGAACCGCGGCATTCTGACTGGACGCGGTAAACTCCCCTTTGATGTTTGACAGGTCTCCCTGGAGACGGGCAAGCCTTTCCTGCTCCCTGGATACCTGCTCTTTGAGATGAAGCAATTTACGGTTGAGCACATGGGTTTGGCCCTGGATCTCATGGTGCTCTTCCTGCAGTCCGGCAATTACCGATTGGAGATCGTCACGGACCTCCTCTATGATGACGGGCTCTGCAAACTTGGATAGAACAAACAGCAGAATAATGGCCCCAAACCCGCAGCAAATGCAGTCCAGAAAGGAAAGACTGAATACCTGTATGTCTCTTCTTTGTTTCTTCATCTCAAGGCCAATCCTTTGAAGGGCAAAAAAAGGAACCCTTGGTAATGGCCGCCAATTTCCAGAAGAGAACCGCCGCAAGAGGATCCCCTTCCATGGGATAGAGAATCACATTGAGCGGCACCCCCGAGGGCAAATGTTCGATGGCGTCATTGAACAGTGCAATACGTCTTTTCCCCGAAACTTTGCTCCGCCATGATTTCTTCGCCCCCATGGTGGGAAGGCTGTCCGTGAGCAGGAAGAGGTTATCAGGCGGGGGCTGCATCTCCCCGGCGGCCTGGAAGGCGTTCAGCAAGCTGGTCCCTTTTTGGGGAATCACCTGCTGCAATCGGGCAACGGAACGATTCAGGGATTCCACATCCTTTCCCTCCAGCCAAGTCTTCTCCGTCCCTCTAAGAACAGGGGCAGCCGTTTCATTGAAGGTATAGATCTGGAATTTACCGGTGGTCGGAAGATTTGCCGTCAACCAGTGGATGGTGGCCACCGCCTGCTGCCATTTTTTGGATTTTATCTTTTGGGCATCCGCAAGGTTGCGTTTTAAAATGATGCCGAGTACGGTATCATCCAGCATGCTCGCAGAGGTGTCCACCAGAATGAATATCCGGTTTCCCCCAAGCTTCAAATCGGTAAGATACTGGCGATCCCCAACCCCGGGGAACTTGCGAAGTTTGGACCCGTATTCATCATCTTCTCTGCTTCCGGCCTCCAGCCTCTTGACATCTTTCTCCAAAGACTTGATATCCGCCTTGAGTTTGTTGAGATGTGCCTTGCTTGCCAGAGTATCTTTATCGACGTGGGCCAGTTCGTCTTTCCTTTCCTTGATGATTTGGATCACCTGTTTGGACAGCCCCTGGATTTTGACCCGGTTTTCCTCGGTTTTATCCCAGGTATTCCGGGCCTTTATCAAATCTTTTTGGCTTTCCAGTACCAGCCTTTCCCATCGGGAAACTTCCCCTTGAAGATCCGATGTAACGGTATCTTTGCGGATTGCACTTTTGGCATTTACAATGACAAAAAGGAGTATTACAGCCCCAAGACCGCAGCAGATGCAGTCCAGGAAGGAGAGACTGAAAACGTTTATTTTTCTACGTCTCATGGCGCTTTAAGTGGAACCCCTACCCTGAGGTGACGATCCGCGGTTCCTTCAAGGGAAAACCAGGGCCGGCTTCCGGTGAATGCGATATTTTCAGTGCTCTTGAGGGGTGGGGTATTTTCCCAGAGACCCAAAGCCCCCAATGCCCCGGCACCGGGCGCCAGGGTGACAAGAGAAATATTCTCCTGCCGGGTCAGGTATGTTCTGAATCCGGGGAGACGGGCAATTCGATCAGTGACCTGCAAAGTAACTTCCTGATCTTCCCTTCCGTGCTGCTGCACCATCTTTTGGATCATTCCATGGATATCCTGAACCATCGTACCGACCTTTTCCAGAAGCAGGTCTCTGGCCAGGTTGATCTGATAATCATGCCTGCCTTCCCTCATTTCCAAAATCATTGCATCCTGGTTTCCGATGATTTTCAGTATCTCCGGCAACCGGTCATACAATTCCTGCTCTGTTGCGGCCTGATGGAGGGGATCATAGCGGGTGGTATGGATAAAGAGATCGGCAATGGCCTGAATCCATTCTCTCCGGAGGTAAAAAAGCCCTCTTTCTTTGAGGGATAATGTGTCTCTCTGTATGAGCTGCTCTCCCTGTTCCAAAAAAGTCAATTCAATCCGGTGCAGGTGGATATCCAGGTGCAGGAGGAGTTTTCCAGGGCAGGGCTCGGATGCGGCTGTAATGGGCAGGGCAACAATCCCTTCCATGGGGATGGATAATTCCCCGGCAATGCCCAAAAGGAGCCCCAACTGAGGATTTTCATAGAAGCCGGGAACGGCAATGATCAGGCAGTCCCCATGCACTTTGATTTTCTCCCAGATCCGTGCCATATGGAAATAGGCCATCTCTGCGTGATTCCGGGCAATGGGACTAGCCGGTTTTAGGCTCAGAGTGTTCAACTGATCCCAGAAACGATTGTTGAATTCCAGGGGATGGAGAAGGGACGCACCTTCGGCCCTTCTCCCCACCAGCAGGACTTTTTTTTCCGGCAGGGAATAACCGGGGCTCTCGCTCTCTTTTCCGTCGATCTGGATGAGCCCCCCCGGCCCTTTTGCCGCCGCCCTGATACCGGCATCACTTAGCTCCAATGCAATGGGGTTCATTGACACTCCTGCTATTCCGATTGTAAATGACGGGTAAGGTTTTCCTCACAATAGGCCTCAGTATCCAGTACATAGCGTTCCTGAAGCAATTGCAACTGGTGCACAATGAACATGAGAAAGATGCTGATCAAAAGTGCAATCAACGTAGAGTTAAAGGCGACCCCAAGGCTCTTGGTTACGCCGAATATATCCCCTTCGATGGCCTTGTGTGCTTGGCCTAATGCATCGCCGATACCCCTTACCGTACCAATGAATCCCAGGGACGGTATGGCCCAGGCGATATACCGGATCATGGACAACTCGGATTCCAGTCGTTCCCCCTCCGCAGAACAATATGCGTGTGTGGCTTCGGAAACATCCCGGATGTTGCCGGTGGATCCAAACCTCTGAAGGGCCGCAAGCAGGGCCCTGGGAAGCAGGGCCCGCTGTTGCTGGGGTGGGAGGGCCTGTATGTTGCGGGAGAGATCGCGCGTATCTTCCGGCAGAATGCGCATGCCCTCCTCCAGGGGGATAAAATCCTTTTTCAGGAGGGACCGATCTCTGATGGTCATGACGCCCTTGTAGGCCATAATGGCCAGGGCCCAGAACATGAGGATAAAACAGGCCTCCTGCTCATAGTCTTTGATCAGTACATAGACCGACCGTTCAGTGATATGGGATTTGTCCTTTTCCAGTTCCGCGGCCTGCCGTGCCAGGACCGCATCCGCCCTGGGGCGAATCAGCCCCACATAGGCGGCATGAACGAGAATGACGATCAAAATCAGAGAGAAGAGCTGGTAAATGAACTCAAAGGATAGGGGCGCCGCTCTTTTCATTTTCTTCTCCATTGTAATCGTTAGGGTCTAACATCTAAATATCAGCCGGAAAATCAACTGCCTGTCCTGCTTCAATTTCTTCCGATGGCACAAATTCTCCCGTGGAGGTTTTCCTGCCTTCCCTCCCAAGGTTCTGCCCTTGCTGCCGCCTTTGGACCTGTGGCGTCTTTGTTCCCTTCGCAGCATCCCGGTTCTTCTCGCGGGGCTGTCTTACAACAGGTCTGTCGGCAACGGCATCACTCAGGGCAAACTTCATGGGGACCCTGTTCGTCGCATCCCCAGGCAATGTCCCCGGCACATGTACCAACCACACGAGAAAAAGGATTACAGAAACCCTGTTGATGGCGTTATTCATTACCTGACACCCCACCGGCATAACGACATATTCGGAATCCAAGATCAGAACGGTTTTTATTGCTGTAATCCCTGTAGGAAAGTCTCAGGTTGCTGATGCTCGAACCCTTCCAACCGGCTCCTTTGACCACATGATGTTTGCCCTGCAGAGGACCTCCGGGATCCCTGTAGATTTTTCCGGCTGAATAAGGATAGATGGAATAGAAGTCATGACACCATTCCGCCACGTTGCCCCCCAGATCATACAGGCCCAGGGCATTGGGTGCAAATGCACCGGTGGGAGATGTGATGGCGTAGCCGTCATTGTAGTTGGGTAAATAATTGGGTAAAAAGTCCTTGACGGAAATATCTGCATAATTTCCGGATTTTGCCTTAGGGGGATAGATCTTTCCCCATGGGTATTTGACAAATCCGCTGTTTTTGAATCGGGCGCAGTATTCCCACTCCGCCTCTGTGGGAAGGCGGTACCCGGTACCGAAAGGTTTGGCAGCCATGAGCTTGTCCCCCTGTCTGATGTAGAAAGGGGGAAGAGATTCTTTTTTGCTGAGCCAGTTGCAAAACAGGGCAGCCTGTTCCCATGTCACCCGCACCACGGGGAGTTCGTCACGGTTCAGGCTATACCTTGCGACGGCCCCTGAACCATGCCCGTCCTGGAATTCCCGAAACTCCCGGTTGGTCACCTCCTTGATGCCCATGTAAAAGGGTTTCTGCAGAATAATTTTTCTGAGGGTTTCATTGGAACGGCGCCCCTGCTCACGGCGAGAGGCTCCCATGACAAATGTGCCCGGCCGAATTAATTTGAGGGAATATCCGTTGGCCGCTTTTATTGAAGAGGATTTTCCGGTTTCAGGGGCTTCGGCCTTTCCTTTGAGGGTGACCCTCAATTCCTGGGGAAATCCGGGCTTGGGTGTAATGGTGGTTTTAAATGGTTCATAGCCGTCCTTTTGAATCACCATCCGCTGGGGTACGGCCATAAGATTGAGTTCTTGCGGAACTTTCCCCAATGGTTTTCCATTGATAAAAAGTTTAGCATCGGGGGGGGTTATGTCGAAGTGAATCCGGCCCTTTACAGGGAGCAGATTTATCCTGATCTCCTTTTTCTCCCCCGGGGTAAGAACAATGCCTCTTGCGGAATTTTTGTAGCCCTGTTTGGAAATTTTAATCGGGTGGGATGTTTTTGGGGGCAGGTAAACCTCCAAGGGTGTTTTTCCCATGTAGACCTTCCCCACTGTCACATTGGCTCCGGAAGGGTTCGTGCTCAGCAGCAGCCGGCCGTCAGAGGGCTGGAGACGAATGGGACCAATGGTCTGACCCTGGTTTGCCTTCACCATCACCTGTTTATGCCAGATCTTGAACAAGTTCGCCTTGATTTCCAATCGATGGAGCCCAGGCATGAGCTTCAGTGTTGCGGGGGTCAGGCCGGAGGGCTTTTCGTTTACAAAAAGTTTCGCCCCTTTGGGGATTGTACTGATTTCCACGTCGGCCCAACCAGGGTCCAGGGCCAGGCTGAGGGACTGTTCTTTCCCGCAGCCCTCGATATCTACAAGGGTTTCCAGGTCCTGATAATTTCCGGTGGTGACGTGGAGACGCCGATTTCCCGCTTTTACCGCTATTGCCCTGATGGGCGTTACCCCCGCGTCCCGTTCGTCAATACGAACACCGGCACCCGGGATAGGGATTTCGGGGTTTTCCGCATCATGGACTTGGACTGACAAACGCCCGGGGAGCTTCTCCATGCGAAAACTTCGAGTCTGACGCTGTTCCTTTGTGATGCGGAAAGGTTCCCGCAGGGGTTGGTAACAATTTTTGGAGGCTTCCATGGTGTAATCCCCAGGTCGCATCAAATAATAGGAACCGATTCTGGGCGCAAACCACCCGCCGCTTATGGAGAGCCCATCCGGTTCAGGTTGAATCTTTATCTCCACCTGCTTGGCTGTGAACAGGAACCAGGCCGCTCCCCCAAGGGCACAAAAGACGACCAGCATAACCAAACCCAGGAGCCGTCTCCATGGAATGGATCGGCCCTCGGGCATGGGCTGACGAAAGGAAATGGGAATGATCTCTATCTCCGAAGGGGTTGTGGTTCTCTCTATCTTTTCCCCTCTCAGACCATTTGTCCCGTCTGTCCCTGTCAAATCTTTTCCCTGCATATGACGGTTACCCGTAAAGGCTGACCCGGTTTGAACATCACACGCTGCCTTACATCCTTATACCCGTTTCGTGTCCCCACGATCGTATAGGTGCCGGGGCGAAGGGTCAGATTATTTTTAACGAATGTTCCCAGTCTCCCGACCCGGTACACCGTAACCCGGGTGAGGTTG
Source organism: uncultured Desulfobacteraceae bacterium (assembly GCA_964412835.1). Lineage (GTDB taxonomy): Bacteria > Desulfobacterota > DSM-4660 > Desulfatiglandales > Desulfatiglandaceae > NaphS2. The sequence goes on from CAYPQJ010000014.1 coordinate 16,678, forward strand.
TCCGACTCCAGGGTTATTGTGAGAGGGGTTTGTGCTGTTTGAACAAGATGCCGCAGCGTTTCTAACCGGGCCTTCAATTGGGGAGCTTTTAGCGCTTTTTTCTCTGCTTCTGAAAGGAGTTTCACCGCCTTTTCAAGGGATTTGTCGGATTCCAGAATTTCCGGTTTTTCGAGATAAATAGCAATCCGTTTGCTGATCTCTATCATTTCAAGGGAGTGCTCCTTCCCCTGCACTGCAAACCGCAATCTGGGATCTATTTCAAGGGCGGCTGTATATGCGGCAAGGGCCCGGTCCCAGTCTTCGGACCGCTCGGCATCCAATGCCTCTTCCCGGTGTCTTTTCATCCGGGACAGACGCCGGGCCTGGTCTACCTGGCCCAGGGCATCCCTGACTTCCTGGGAGGCCGGACGCAGTCCCCGGGCCTTCACAAAGGAAGCCTTTGCGGCATCAAAATCGTTACGGTGTAGGGCTGTGAGACCGCTTGACATGAGATTCCGGAACTCGTCTTCGGAAATGAGTTCTTTAACCCGTTCATAAGCCTGCTGTGCCTGGACGGATTCGGGATCCAATTTCCTGGCCTGTTGATAATCAGTGAAAGCAAAGGGGAGGTTATTCAGATTTTCATTTTTTTGGCCTGATGATAAAAGCCTAGCTACGGCCTCTGCCTTCTCCGCTCTTGCCAAGCCCTTTTTCGCCCCCCTGCTTGCGGGGTCAATCATCAATGCCAGAGAAAACCTGGCCCTGGCGTGCTTCCCTTTCCCTTCACCCAAAGCCTGATTTCCTTCTTCCAAGAGCCGTTCCAGTGCATTTGCAGATTCGCTTGAAAGTTTCTTCGCCACTGACAGGGCATTCTGATATTTTTGAGATGCAGGGCCATATTCCTTTTTTAAATAGAGTGCATCAGCCTGCCGGCTGATTTCTTCCATTTGTCCGTAAAAAGTCCCTCCCCACCGGGCGGCACCCAAGGCATCCAGGCTTTCCCTGGCACCTATGAAATCCTCCATGTTTTGTTCGGCGCTCTTCTTTGCCATCTCTATCACAATGGCATCCTCAGGTTTGGGAGGTGTTGGGAGTTCCGGTTTCGATTCAAGTTTTGGGGGCAAAATTTTCTTGGGAGCATCTTCAATGCCAATGGGATGTTTTGAAAGATAGTGCATGAGAAACCCCCCGCCTGCCAGCAATCCCGTGAAGAGGAACAAAAGGATCGTGACTTTGAAGGCATAGGATGTCTTCGGGTTGGAATCGCGTCCTGCTCTCTCTATCCGGAAAACCTTTTCAGGGGCAATGATTGGTTCTTCGATCGGTGACACCCTGTCCTGTTCAGACAGTTGGGAGGATTTGGAAAAAGGAGGGGTCTGACGGGGCATAATGTTCCAGGTCCAAAAGACAAGTGAGATGTTTAATTATTTTTTGCCGAGGCCCTTACCCTCAGGTTCAAATCCGGTTTCGGCAAAATAAATCTTCCGTAGTAATTCTCTCCACTGTTTGTACTGCTCTTCTACTGAACCGGTCAATTCGTATTTTTTCCCCTGGAACTCCATCACCATGGGCTTCATCTCGTTTCCGAAGGATTCACTCAGTTCTTTGATTGCTTCACGATGTATCTCCGCTTCTCTGGAGACATTAATACCATTGACGATTACGGCAGTCCCGCCCGCCACCATCAGGCCCGGCAGGATGCCTGTGTTTGAATTGGAAAAGCCCAGAGCGATCCCGGCGGCCACAAGCAATATCCCGGTCACGGTCTTCATGGTGGCCTCTTGATTGATTTTCCGGAGTGCGACCTGTTCTGCCTGGTTGGACTTTCGCCAGTCCCCATAAGCAGGCCACATTTCATTGTAAAAGCCCTCATAATACTCATTGAGGGTGTCCACATACATATGATCCCGTTCCCGTATCTGGAGAAGTCGGGCCACCATGGGATCATCGTCCGAGGGCAACCGGTTGATGGTAATTTTTCCTGATGGTTCAATTTGTAGATATTCAGAAAAAATCCCTGGAGCAAAATCCGAGGCAAATTGAAGTCTTGATATACGCCTTATTTTACGGAGATCGGCCTGGGTCATATTCTCTTTATATGCCGCCAAATCATTGGCCACGGTATTATAAAGGTCCTGAAAGGGATCATTTTCGGTCTGGTCGGTGTCTGTGTATGCATTCTCCTCGGCATCCAGTTCATAGGTCTTGTTGAGCCATATGTTTCCGGAGGCATCAACGGCTTCTACCTTCAGGACCAGATACTCGCCATTGGATCTGACAATTGATCCCCTCACGAGCAAATCCGACCCTTTGGAATCGGCCGGAAGCATCCGAACAGCACCCCAGTGGCCACTCCGTTGCAGGGTATTTTTCAGTTGATAGGGGATATAATGGCTTTCCGCCTTTTGTATTTCAGATGTGGTTCCTTCCTCCTTTGCTTCCTCTTTAGAGAGTTCCGCACTCTGAAAAACCTCGATTCCCACATCTATCAGGGCCGCTTCGGGTATCTGCTCCCCGGCCTGATGAACGACTGTCGGGCCTACTTCGTGGGCGCTGTAAGTGGCACAGGCATTCAGTGCAAAAAGGATGGCAAAAGTGGCAATAATATGTGTGGATATGCGTTTCATAAACTTATTGGCTCTTTCCCTTCTTGTAGTTCTCGTATTCTTTCCAAAGCCGTTCCTTGAGTTCCGGGTCGGTCTCATTTTCGGCGGCCTCACGTATTTGTCGCGCAACAATATCATCATCGGACCGGGCAGACCTATCTTTCCGTGAATATGTACCACCTTTGCCGCCACCCGGCGCCCTGTCGTATTCTTTATCACGGCCGGCGTCAGTACCCTTGGAATGCTCTCCCCGGGGTTCCGCCTTTTCCCTTCCAAAATCCGCCTGCTCTCCTTCAGGTTTTTCTGCCTTCTCCTCTTGAGATGCCTTCTGCCGATCTTCGGTTTTCTCACCATTTCCCTGGTATGATGTGTCTACCTCCACACCCTTATTTCGCACCCGTTGGGCCGCTGCTGCTGCCTCATGGGCCAGATCCTGCATCTTGTCGGCTGATTTCATGCGGATCTCATCCAGCGCCTTTAGCAGCATCTCGTCAAAGGCCGCAAGAGATGCATGGAACTCACCATCCAGAACAACGACTTCATCACGTACTTCTACTTCAGGGAGTTTCTGAACCGCCATGTTGCCCTTTTCCAGGTTATCCGGGGAACTTGTGGTTTTTCCCACGGACCCGTGCCTGCCAAGGGCAGCTTCCATCTCCTGAAGGATTTTACGATTTTCAAGAACCATCCGGTGGACCCTGTCCAAATAGGTCTCGTAGTCCCTGATTACTTCTGGAGAAACGTTTTGGGAATGTTGGAGGCGTTCTAACTGCAAAGAAATACGTGCCTCCGTGGCCTCGCTGACCCGAAGGTTTTCCCGAGCCTGGTGCAGTTGGGATTTTACCCCTTTCTGGGTAACACCGTAGGCTGCGGTTGCGTAAAAGAAGACCAACACCCCGAGCATCCAGGGGATGTGGTGCTTCAGGCTTTTAAGGAGATCCTTGCTATATTCGCATTCCATAGTCAAACATCTATAATTATTATAAAAAAATAACCAAACATCTAAAATCATAAGGAATCAGGCGATTTGTGTCAAGCTGCAAATTGGCGGAAGCTTTTCCCCTTGGTCACTATGGCGCTCCAGAAAAACGCAAACCGAAGAACCCACGGACCTTGCACCCCCTGAGGCATGTTCATCAAGTGCCAGAGATAGGGGATCAAACCTTCCCCCCCTTCCTGTTTTGGGTAATTGGATTGATGTGGTTTTGAATCGAAGCGTTTTTTTGCAATAAAAATATTGACAACCCGTCTTATGTTTTGTAAAAAATCAACCAAACGTTTGTTGGAAATTTAATGATATGACTAAAAAATCTGACAAGATTAAAGAAATCCATAATGTCGTGATCCGGTTGTTTGCCCAAAAAGGGTATCACAACACCTCCATGCGGGAAATCGCCAGAGGCCTCAATATGAATCAGTCCTCCCTTTACCATTATTTTGACAGTAAGGAGGACATCCTGTTCGCCCTGATCAACGACGCTATGGACGACGCCCTGAACACCCTGGAAGAGATCTGTAAAACTGATCTTTCACCCCATGGTAAACTCAATCGGGTTCTCAGCTTCTACACCAACTATTACGCGGGGGATCAGGACCGCCTCCGCTTGCTGGTGAACGAACAGGGCAACCTGGGAGATGATTACCGCACGGTTCTCATCAAAAAGGAGCGGCGTTATGTGTACCTCATTCAGTCCATTTTAAAGGCCCTTGCCGATGAAGGTCGAATGAAATCCATTCCGCCCTCGGTGGCCACCTTCGCCTTTTTCGGCATGGTCCACTACACCATCAAATGGTACGACAAGGACGGTCCGGTAAAATCAGGTGAGCTGGCCGATTATTTTCTTGAAATTTTTACAAACGGCATTTTTCTGCAATTAAAGGAGTAAACCTTTATGATCACTTTTCCATCGCTTGCTGTACAGGGGGACTCGGGCATTTCCGGTCATGTCTCCATGTGGATCATTGCCATTGTGGCCCTCACAGTATTTGCATTTATTATTCGGAGCCGCATCGACTTGCTCCTGGCCGGCCAGAAAGATCCACGCTTTTCGAAATTGAAGCAGCGTTTTCTGGATTTGATCCAATACGGTTTTATTCAAAAGCGCCAGCCCAGATATCTTTGGGCGGGCGTGATTCACATTATGATATTCTGGGGGTTTGTGGTGCTAGGGCTTCGCTCCCTGGATTTGGTGACCGAAGGGTTGGGTATCCCTATTTTCCGCCCGTTTATGCATAGCCCGCTGGGTGTATTTTACAATTCCGTCAAAGACTTTTTTGAACTGATTGTGCTCGTTGCCTGTATCTGGGCCATTCTCAGGCGGGCCATTGTCAAACCCGAACGATACGAAGGGAGTCACACGGTCGAAGCTTACTTGGTGCTGGGGCTTATCAGTTTTCTCATGATGACCGACATGCTTTTTGAAGGGAGCGGGATTCTGCTGACCGGCGAGGCACGGGGATGGCTTCCGGCGGCATGGATTGGGACGCTTTTTTTGCCGAAGAATAGTCCCGGCGCTCTGTCGGTTATCCTTTGCACCACGTACTGGCTTCATATTCTGTCATTTTTCGTGTTCCTGAACCTGCTTCCCCTGTTTAAGCATTTTCATATTATTACGGCGCTTCCCAACGTTTTTTTCAGAAACCTCAACAAGGGTGAAATTAAACCTGCCAGATACGGGGTGGATGATATTTTTGATCTGGAAACCCTGGGAGTTGAAAAAATCGAGGATTTTACCTGGAAGCATATCCTCGATTTGTACACTTGTACGGAATGCGGCCGCTGTACGGATAACTGCCCGGCCAACGCCATCGGAAGACCCCTTTCCCCCAAACAGCTCACCATCAAGCTCCGGGACCATGCCTATGAAAAATATCCGATTATGCCCTCCCGGGACTTGAATAAAGAAGCAGAAGCCACCGCCCCCATGGTCGGGGAAATCATCGGTCTGGACGAATTGTGGTCCTGCACCACCTGTGGCGCCTGTGAGGAGGAGTGCCCGGTATTTATAGAATATATTAATAAAATCATTGATATGCGTCGGCATGTGCTGGAAACATCGCAGAATCCCACGACTTTCAACCAGATTTTGATGTATGTTGAAAAGACTGGGAACCCCTTCGGAAAACCCGCGGTCAAGCGGGCCGACTGGGTAAAGGAACAGGGAATTGAGGATGTGAAAATCCTCAAAGCGGGAGACCGTGTGGATGTGTTGTATTACGTGGACGGGTATGCTTCCTTTGACCCAAGATCCCAGGAAATTGCCGCTTCCATCGTAAAGGGATTGAAGCTTGCGGGCATGGACTTCGGTATTTTAGGGAAACTGGAAAAGGATACGGGGCACCAGGTGCGGCGCATGGGCGAAGAGGGACTGTTTCAGGTCCTGGTGGAGGAAAACACCGAAACCCTTTCAAGTATTGATTTTAAGTGGATCGTCACCACGGATCCCCATGCATATAATGCGCTCAAAAAGGACTATCCCGAAAGGTATAAGGTATTTCATTATTCACAGTTTTTCCTGTCCCTGGTGGAGACGGGTCTTTTGCGGCCCAATAAGGCGGTGGACCCGAGCGACCTTTACACCTACCATGATCCCTGTTACCTGGGCAGGCATAACGGTATTTACGACGAACCCCGGCGGTTGCTCCAATCCATCCCGGATCTTCGGTTGGTGGAGATGGATCGATCCAGAGACCGCAGTTTCTGCTGCGGCGGCGGTGACGTGATGTTGTGGTATGAAATTGAACAGGAAGAAATGCGCATGGCGGAAAAGAGAATCCATATGGCCCTTGAAACGGGGGCCAATGTGCTGGTGACGGCTTGCCCCTTCTGTCTGATGCATTTTGAAGACGCCATTAAAACCGGGGGACTGGAAGATAGGATCAAGGTGGTGGATTTGATGGAACTTTTTATGTCAGCAGTTTAGCTGCGATGAATGCGTCAAAAACAAAGGTTTACGGTTTACAGTTGCCGGTTTACAGTTGAAAAACACCGGCAACCGGAAACTGAACACCGGAAACCGTTTTAGGAGGTAAATACATGAACATTATTGTCTGCGTCAAACGGGTTCCCCTCACACAAGAGGTGGATCTGGAAGTTGACGATTCCGGAAAGAAGATTAAAGAAGATGCGCTGGCTTATGTTATTAACGACTGGGACAACTACGCCATCGAAGCGGCGGTGCAGCTTCAGGAAAATCTTGGTGGAGAAGTGACCGCCGTCACCATCGGAAACGAAGACGATGAAGAGGTGCTCAGAAGGGCGCTTGCCATGGGGGCGGACCGGGCCATTCGAATCGATCCCGGTGATCTGGTGTTGGATGGTTATCTCAATGCCAGGATCCTGGCTAAAACCATTGTCGACCTGGCGTACGACCTGATCCTCACCCGGGTTCAGTCGGAAGACCATAATACGGGCATGGTAGGGATCATGCTGGCGGAGCAACTGGGGCTCGCCCATGCGGCCGTGACCAACGGTATTGAACCGGAAGAGGGGACCGTTAAGGTCCGGGTGGAGTTGGAAGGGGGCATTGATGAAGTTTCCCATGTTCAACTGCCGGCCCTGTTGACCATACAGACCGGCATCAACGAGCCGAGGTATGTGTCCATCATGGGGATCCGAAAAGCAAAAAAGAAAGAGCTCAAGGTGATGTCCCTTGATGACTTGGGTTTTACGCCCAATGACCTGACGCCTCAGACACGTATTGAGGAGGTCTTTCTGCCCCCTGAAACCGAAGGGGCTGAAATGATCGAGGGGAATCCCGCGGAGATGGCCGAGGCTATTATACGCATCATGGGAGAAAAGGGGGTGACGGTTTAAATGGGCGATATATTTGTGATAGCAGAACACCGAAACGGAGAAATCCGGGACATTACATTTGAAATGCTGAAAAAAGCAGGCGTACTGGCGCAGGATTTGTCCTGCAATGTCACGGCCGTGTTGCTGGCAGGTTCGGAACCCTTTAGTGAGCGTCTTTCCAAATGGGCCGATCGGGTCCTGGTTTTTGAAGATGAAAGGATTAAGACCTACGATTCAGATCTTTACACCGGCATTTTGGCGGCTTTGGTGAAAGAACAGGAACCCTTTCTGACCCTCATGGGACATACGTCCTGGGGCATGGATTATGCGCCCGCTCTTGCGGCAAAGACCGGCTATCCTCTGGCCACGGATGCCACGGATGTCCTTCTGGAAGACGGTCAACCCCAGGTGATTCGTCAGATGTATAGCGGCAAATTGTTTTCCAGGGTTTCTTTTAACCCATCCCCAGGCTACATGATTACCGTGAGGCCGGGGGCCTTTCAGGTGGATACAGCGGGCGAAAAAGAGGGGGAGGTGGTGGTGCAAGCCCTGCCTGAAGACCTTCAAAGCCCCCGCCGGGAATTCCTGGAATTTGAAGATACGGCTGCCGGCGATGTGGACATCACCCAGGCGGACCTTCTGGTATCGGTGGGAAGAGGCGTGGGCGAAGCGGATAACATTGAAACCGTGCAGGAACTGGCAGACCTGCTGGGCGGGACCCTTTCCTGTTCCAGGCCGGTGGTGGATAAAAACTGGCTTCCCAAGTACCATCAGGTGGGCACATCCGGCAAGAGCGTCAAACCCAAAGTCTATCTGGCACTGGGTATCAGCGGCGCCTTTCAGCACGTGGCGGGCATTACGGGGGCGGATTGTGTGATCGCCGTTAACAAAGACAAAAAGGCGCCCATATTTCGGGTGGCGGATTACGGCATTGCCGATGATTTATTTGCGGTGGTTGAAGCTTTGAAGGCGAAAGCGAAAAGCGCTTAACTACTGTTTTTCACATGGAGATGGGGTATGGATTTTGGGTTAGATAAAGAACAACAGGATATCGTGGCGGCCGCAAAGGAGTTTGCCCTAGGCGAATTCCCGGATCGGGCACAGGAATTTGACCGAAACGAAACATTTGATCAGGATATCTGGCGAAAAGCCTGCGAACTGGGTTTTGTGGGCGTCTTCATTCCGGAAGAATATGAGGGTGCCGGTTACGGCTTTTTTGAGCACTGCTTGATCTCCGAGGAATTCTGGGCCGTTGATCCGGGTATCGGGCAGGCCATTTTGTCATGCACCTTCGGATCCGAACTGTTGATGCTGTTTGGAACGGAAGAGCAGAAACAAATGGTGCTGCCTAAACTGGTGGCCGGTGAAGCGGTGCTGGGGACCGCCATCACGGAACCCGATGCGGGGAGCGACCCCACCGGCGCGGCAACCACGGCGGTTAAAGACGGCAAGAGTTATGTGATTAACGGCAGCAAAATCTTCGCTACAAACGGCAATCTCGCCGATTACATGATGATCTTCTGTTTGACGGATGCGGATAACCCTTCAAAGCACCATCGGCACAGCTTTATCCTGGTGCCCACCGAAGCGAAGGGGTATGAATCCAACAAGTTGTACGGGAAAATGGGCATCCGGGCATCCGACACGGCGGAACTGAGCCTGAGCGACCTCCGGGTTCCCCTGGAAAACCTGGTGGGGAATGAGGGAGACGGGTTTCATGAGCTCATGGCCTTTTTTAACCGAACCCGGCTTCATATCTGCGGTCAGGGTGTGGGTCTGGCCAGGGCCGCACTGGAAGAATCCATTCGCCACACCCGGGGGCGGCATCAGTTCGGCGCTTCTCTGGCCTCTTTTCAGAATACCCAGTTCAAGCTGGCGGAAATGGCCACCTGGATCAGGGCTTCCAGAAATCTGTATTACGAGGCTGCCTGGGAACTGGACCGGGGAAACATCGACCATGCTCTCATCGCCATGGCCAAGTGGTATTCAGCCGAAAACGCCGTCCGTTGTGTGGATGCGGCTGTTCAAATGCACGGTGGGTACGGGTATATTGACGAGTACAAAGTGCAAAGGCTTTATCGCGATGCCAAAATCCTGGAGATTTACGAGGGCAGCAAGGAGATGGAAAAAACCATCATCGCCGGGACCCTGGTTCGGTAAATGCACCTCAAGCCTTAATCAGAAGATCCCTTTCCACATGCGCCGGGTCAACGGAGCCGGTCATGGACATGAAACGTTTCATCTCTTGAGTGACTTCTTGGATGACATCTTTAACGCCCTCGGCCCCATTGGCAGCCAATCCGTAAAGGATTGGCCTTCCAAGCCCCACCAATCCGGCGCCGAAGGCAAGGCCCTTGAAGGTATCGCTGCCCCGTCGAAAACCGCTATCCACCAGGATGACCGCTTCATTTTCGGCAACCCGGACGATGTCGGCCATGACCTGGAAAGGATGGGGGAGGTAGTCCAGGGTATGGGCCCCGTGATTGGAGATGAAGATCCCGTCAGCCCCGGCTTCCAAAGACTTTTCGGCATCCTCTTTGCTCAATACCCCCTTAAAGATCAGCGGGATGGCCACCCGTTTTCTGATTTTCTTGAGCTCATCGAGGGAAAGGGGAGCGCAGTCATCAGCCATCTGCCTGTCATGTACCTTGGTCCCCTGGCCGGAGTCAATTTCGATGCCGATCCAGTTGACGCCGGTTGCCTGTATTTCGTCAATGGTCTCGAACATCTTTTGCCGGTTGATTAAAGGTTTAACATTGGCGGCCACGGGAACGCCGGTTGCCACAATATCTTTGAGGTTTTGGGGGATTGGCGTGCCGGTCCAGATCAGACTTCCGGCATCTTTAAGGCCTTTTGCCACCTCCATGAGACCATTATCCATGATGGCCGGAATCGGCATGGTCATGGAAGACATGATAATCGGGGTTTCCAGGTCCACGCCTAAAATGGTGCATCGGGTGGTCGGCTCAACCCCGTCGATGCAGCGCTGGTTAATGGTATACTGATCCAGTACACGGCGGTTATTGTTGATGACGAATTCGGTCTCAACGCCATCCAGCAGAAAACCAATATCGCGCTCTCTAAGCGCCGCTTCTCCCTTTGTATAAATATCTGCAAGGCCCATTTTCCCCTCCCGATATTGATGTTGTAACATCGCTTTTGAATCATCTTTTGTAAATGATACACGGACATCCGGTTTTTGCAAGAAAAAGATACCAGGATTCTCTTTGCAAAGTGCGCCGCATTTTGATAAGTGAAAAATACACACGAATCGATTACGGGAGGCAAGCGATGGAAAAAAAAGATCATCTCTACATTTTATGGACCAATGCTGATCCGGTTACCGCTGAGAAAATGGTTTTTATGTACGGCACCAATTCCCTGCTCAAGGGATGGTGGGAGCAGGTGACGTTGATCATCTGGGGGGCGCCGGCGAAATTATCTGCAGAAAGCCCTGAAATCCAGGATAAAATCAAGGCGGCGCTGAGTGCGGGCGTTCACATAACCGCCTGCAAGGCGTGCGCGGACTAGCTGGGGGTAACGGAAACCCTGGAGAAGATGAATGTAGAGGTCATATATTGGGGTGTCCCGTTGACAAACATTTTGAAAAACGGCGAAACGCTTCTGACCATTTAGTTTTTGAAGCGCCTAACCCGTTTGATGACAGGAAATGTGGTGTGATTATTTTTTACTGAGGCCCTTACCCCGGGAACGCACCGCAAAAACCCGTTCGCTGGCGGAATTGGCGCGGAAGATCCAGCCCTTGAAGCCGTGGCCGAAGGCGAAGCTCCTTGCCTCTCTGGAACCCACAGTTTCCCCTGACCAAACCCACCACCCTTTGGTTTTCAGGAAGGGTGTCATGTTTCGAGGGCCGGCGCCTTTTTTGTAAAGGCTCTCCAGCTCATTGAGAGAGGGCATCCGCCAGCCGCCGCCGGCAAGGTTGAGGTTTTTCACCCAGGAATTTGCTTCGCCCCAGGTTATGTTTTTATCAGGACCGACAAACCACTCAAGACCCGTGCCGGCGTCTTTCACAATCCCATTGGCGTAGACGATATAAACCCCATCCCGCTTCATAATATGGGTGCTTAAGGTGGATGATGATTGCGTTCGAGAATCAGCAACGGTCACAGCCTCTACAGGATTTTGGCTTCCGGCTTGTACTGACATAACCTGACTTGCCGTCAGCAAAAAGATAACCGTAATGCAAAAAATGATTTTCATTGTATTCATGGTATTTTCCCGGTCCCTTATGATATCCTTGTTTTTAATTTAAAGACGCTTTCATACTCATTCACCCGGCAACCGAATGACCCTGAAAATGGTTTTCTGGTGATAGCTTCCATGGCCGGGTTATTTGTGGCATTCTAAAATAAACCCGCAACGGCCTTTTGACAAAATGGATGATAGTATGTGAGGGTGATCAGTTCAAGTGTTTTTTTACCGAGGCCCTTAAGCCGGGGGTAGAAAATGGAATCTGCCAGGGTGCCCCCTGATTTGAGAATATTGTGAAATCCCATGGGGCGGGTTGAGTTTGCAGAGGTACTAAAATTGTTCCCTGTAAGGATGGCCGCCTTTTATACCGCTTTTGGAAAACACAAACTGCCACAATTGATTCCTTCTTGACCTGAAGCTGCCGGCGCATGAAAGAAGATAGTAGGTCCACATACGGTAAAACCGCTCGTCGTATGCATCTTTGATTTTAGCCCAGTTTTTTGTGAAATTATTATACCACGCCATCAACGTTTTATCATAGTATTGTCCGAAGTTATGCAAATCCTCGAGTACAAACAGGCCCTCGATTACCGAGGTGATTTGCTTGGTGGACGGTAACATTGAATTGGGGAAAATATACTTATTGATCCATGGATCATTTGAATTAACGGAAGTATTTCCCCCTATGGTATGCAGCAAAAAAAGGCCGTCTGCTTTTAAACATCGATGGGCAACTTTCATGAAAGTCCTGTAGTTTTTGCACCCCACATGTTCGAACATGCCTATGGAAACAATGCGATCGAACTTTTCTCTTAATTCCCGATAATCCTTCAACTCGATTTTAACATCAAGGCGTCGGCAGCAGTTATTTCCAAATTTCACCTGCTCCCGGGATACCGTTATGCCATGTACTCTGGCGCCGTATTTTTCAGCTGCATATTTTGCAAAACCACCCCATCCGCATCCAATGTCCAAAACCTTCATGCCTGATCTTAGCCCTATTTTTCGGCAAATTAAGTCCAATTTGGCTTCCTGCGCGGCATCGAGCGTTTCCGCGTTTTTCCAATAAGCACAGGAATAATTTAATCCTTTGTCCAGCATGATAGAAAAAAGAGTATTGCCGATGTCATAATGCCGCTTGCCAATGATATAGGCTCTTGATCTTTTCTGAGCATTTAGGACCTTTGCCTTGAGTACCTCCCACAGCAATGGTATGGCGGTTGCTTTTGATTGTTTGTCTAAACGGTTCTCTAATATTTTTTCAAAGAATTGATCAAGGGCTTCACAATCCCACCAGCCATCCATGTAGCTTTCCCCCAGAGCGAGGGAACCGCCTGATAAAACCCGCTCGTAAAAATCGGGGTCGTGTATCCGCATATCCCAGGGTCTGCTCCCATCAATCTGAACATCCGAAGCGCTCAGCATTTTGCACAAAATTTTCTTTACCCGTGACGATTTCATGTGATCATCCTTTTGGGCAAGGGCGGGAGTTTTTCGATTATATTGAATAGATACTCAGAATAATTCTTGAAATATAGCATAGTCAAGCAATATTGTAGGTGACGAACATTTTTTGGTTGATCTTGTTCTTGGCCAGTGGGAAAAACAGCATAGGAATTCCGGGAATTAAGGGGGGTCAGGATGAAAAAGAGAGGGCTTCTTTGCATTGGGCACCGGGGTGCCATGGGGCACGCCCCGGAGAACACCCTTTTATCGTTTAAAAAAGCCCTTGAACTGGGTGCACACTGTGTTGAGGCGGATGTCTATTATGTGGACCATCGCCTTGTGGTGTTTCATGATGATCGATTGGAACGAACAACCAATGGTTCGGGATATCTGCTGGATCACGATTTTGACTATCTGCGCTCCCTGGATGCGGGGGATGGCGAGAGGATTCCAACCCTTGGGGAGCTATTTGAAACCGTGAATTTGAAAGCCGGTGTGAATATTGAATTGAAGGGCCCCGGTACGGCACGCCCGGTTGTCGAATTTATCGCTGCCCAGCGCAAATGCGGCGGGCGTGATGACTTGATTCTGGTGTCATCGTTCAACCATTCCCGTCTTGAAGCGGTTCGCCGGATGGATCCGCGCATAAGGCTTGGGGTGCTGATTGCGGGTCCGCCGGGGGATGCTGCTGCCGTAGCGGCTGCGCTTGGTGCCTATTCGGTCCACCTTTCCCTGGCGGTTGTCGACAGGACTTTTATTGAGGATGCCCATTTCCGAGGGCTGAGGGTTTTTGTGTTCACTGTGAATGAAGCTGAGGATATCTACAGGATGGAATCGCTCGGGGTGGGTGGGGTATTTACCAACTATCCGGAAAGGGTTTTATCCCTTCAAAAGGCGGGAGGGACCATCGGCTGGGTATGACGGCGCCTTTTTAGGTGGCGGTTACTCTTTGTACAAAGTTTCCGATGGCCCGATGGACTTTCTCCGCACCCTCCCCCAGCAGGATGCCGTGGCGGCTGAAGTTAAAAACCCGATATTCTTTGTCCTTGGAGCCGATGAGTTCGAATACCTTCCTTGATCCTTTGGGGTCTACGATGGGGTCGCCGTCCCCCTGGATCACAAGTGCGGGGATTGTTATCCGGGGCAGTTTTTTTTCCACGGATTCCATGAGCAAGCCCAGTTCACTGACACCGCATACGGGATTTCGAAAGTAGTTGATGTGGGGATTTTCGGGTCTGTTTTCAACAAACTCCATTTTTGCTCCATCTATTTTGATGAGGTCCATGCATCGGTTCCATACGCCTACGGCAGGGATGAATCGCGCGGAGAAATCTTGCAGCCGAAGGGGAGGGGATACGGCAAATACAGCCGTGAGACCTTTTACCCTGGTCCCGAGATCGAGCGCCAGACCCGCCCCGGTGGAAAACCCCCCGGCCACTACCCTCTTGCACAGGCAGCTAACAATCCCATACCCTTCATCAACCGATTCCATCCAGTCCATATGGGTTCCGGCGGCCAGGTCGTCGGGTGATGTGCCGTGCCCGCTCACCCTGGGGGCGTAAACCAGAAAACCCCTTTTGCTTAAGGACTCCGCCAGTTCCTTTACCTCCGGGGGCGCCGCCATATACCCATGGACCAGGACGATACCTGTGCGTCTGAACCGATTCCCCATGAGATAGGGCATCCCTACCGCCTTATCTTTAGATTCTCCTTCCTTATGGAAGGCTGTATATGCCTCCTCAAACCGCTGAACGGCGCTAAGCATAAGCGTCTTTGCAATGCGGCGCCTTACCAGAAAAGCAGGACACCAGGCCATAAAGCGGATTTTGCGCTGAAGCTTTTTCAGGGGTTCCACCTCATTTGCCATGACCTGAACCGGATTATCAACCCGAACCCGATGGAAATCAAAAACGCGCTCGAATTTTGCGGGATCCTTTATAAGATGCCCTCCCTCCTTTTTGATGACACCCGTATCCAGGGCCAGGGACAGAAACGTCTTGTACTTGTTAAAACGATCGTCTGTCAGGAGATGCACCTGATTCTTTCGGAGATCTTCGTGCAGATAAATGCCCGTTTTGCCGAGAGGCAGGGTGGCGGCCAGAAAGGCCTTTTGTCTGAAGCCGGTTTCATCTATTTTCCTGCTCGGGATCGCCTTGAGCAAGGAGGCAAACAGGTGGTCGTGATTTACCGTGGTCATGCCGTAGATGGCCGACATATATTCGAACATGACTTTCAACGCTATCCTGCGCATGGGCCGTCTTGACGGGATTGGGTCTTCAAAATCTATCCGGCGCGTGGACGTAATATCTTTCAAAATAAACGGTCTTTTAAGAAACTTCCCCATTTCGATCGGTTTTCCGAATCGGATGTCCACATCAACACCCGAGAGAAGCATGGTGCCTTCCGCCATAATCTCTTCAATGCCCCGTTCGGAAAGATCGTCAAGGGCCTTTTGAAGGAGTGTGCTGATCATGTTTTCCTGAAACCTCAGGGGATAGTAGGTAATGTTGATGGGAACGATATGGGTGCGTCTTTTTAAGACCTGTCCAATGGAGTCCAAATTAAAAGAGGCCATAAGGCGTTTTGCCTCGTCGGGTGCGGTCTTCTTCAATGCCTTTAATCGTTGTCGGTAGAATTCAGTCCTAAGCGCCAGGCTTGCAGCCCCCGTATGGGGAGGATGCCTGCCACCCGCATAGGAGATCATATAACGGCCCTTCTCGACGATCTTTTTGCTTTTTACCATACGCCCTTCAGGATAAACCACCCATGCGGCTTCCCCCGTAAGGAGGGTTTTTACCATGAGGTTGTCCCTATCGGGATCGCGGGTTGAGATGACGCCCAGCTTATCAAATATGGCGGCGAGAGGACCCTTAAAGAGACTGTAGTCCGCAAGGGACCAGATGGGAATCCCCGTCAGTTCATTGAGTTGGCGTGGCAGAAACAGGGTTTCAATCCGGGTAAAATGGTTGGCCACGAAAACGATCGATCCATGGGGGATGTTTTCTTCCCCGTGAATATTTATGTTGAGTTTTGAAAGTTGAGAGAGTTTTTTTATGGCAAGGATGGTTGTCAGGTAGGCGAATTTGTTCATGGAACCTCATTCTCCTGAAAGGGCCAGGAAATCTCCTGGAACTTCCATGCCGCCTTAACCGGCTTCCCTTCTGGCGATCAGAGCAGCCCCCAGGGCGCCCACCAGTTGGGGTTCATGGGCCACTGCCGGTGTTTCGCCCAGACTTTCTGTAAACAGGGCAACCACACCCTGGTTTTTTGCCACGCCGCCGCTCATGGTAAAAGGAGCGGTTAATCCCACGGATCGCACCATGCTCATGATCCGGTTGACAACGGACCGGTGAAGACCCTTTATGATTTCCGGAAGGGAATGGTTTCTGGCCACCAGGGAGACGATTTCGCTTTCGGCAAAAACCGTGCAGACGCTGCTGATGGCCACTTCCCCCTTTGCGGAGAGGGATAATTTTCCCAGGTCTTCCAGGGTGATTTCCAGTTTTGCGGCCATCACTTCCAGAAAACGCCCCGTGCCGGCCGCACATTTATCGTTCATGGTGAAATTGAGGACCTTTGAATTGGATCCCACCAGAATCACCTTGGAATCCTGCCCCCCGATGTCAATGATGGTCCGGCAATCGGGAAAAAGGTGACGGGCGCCCATGGCGTGGCATGAAATTTCGGTCACCGCTTTGTCGGCAAAAGGTACTGCCGAACGTCCATATCCCGTACTGACCACGTAAGCGGCCTGATCAATTGCCATGCCGGCTTCTCGGCCGGCTTCAGCAAGGGCCGCCTCGGCCGCCTGAGTGCTATTTGCGCCGGTGAGCGTAATGGCACTGCCCAATGCCCTGGCCGTCTCATCAATGATCACCACATCCGTTGAGAGGGACCCCACATCCACGCCTACATAATATGCCATAAATTTCCCTTTATCATCCCCAAAAAGTTCCCATAACCGCTTCATCCGGCGCCATATGGACAGATTATCCCACAATACGCGGACTTTTTCCACTCAGTTCCGCCTCAAGGCGTGCCATGGCCGCCATAAATGCCTGGCGATTTTCCCGGGCATAGGGGTTGTATCGATGCATGTCCATGAAAAGCTGCCGGGTATCATGGGTCACCACCCCCAGAATGTTGAGGAGCCTTTTGTACCCCTCCGTATCAATCATGAGCTCCTCGGCGCCGAATGCGTCCAGGGCCCTGCCGATGAAATGGGTCAGGGCCAGGCTCACGGCGATCTGGCGGTCATGTTCTTCGGGGGTGGTATCGATCACATTAAGCCCCTTTCCAGCCAGATAGCCTTTCACTTTTTGATACCGAACGTCGTTGATCCGCACCCTGCAGAGCACAATTTTCCGGTCATGGAGAGATTCCGTCGCGCTGTCGGGGCCGAACATGGGGTGCGTTCCCAGCAATGAGACCGATGGTGGAAGCGCTTCTGCCATCCATTCAACCGGATACACCTTTACGGAGCATACGTCGACCACCATGGCATCGGGGCGCAACAACGGTGCAATCTGCTGGAGCATTTCCCGCAGGGTGGAAATGGGGACGCTCAAAATAACCACTTTTTGACGGCATGCCTCCGCCAGGGAACCCGATATGGCACCCGCCTCTGCGATCTCCGCTGATTTGTCACTTCGGTTGAAGACCTTAACCTCGTAATCCAATGCCAGATAGCCGGCCATGAGCCGCCCGAATCTGCCGAAACCGATAATTCCGATCATGGTGCGGTTGCTCCTCGAATACCTTCTGATAGCTGTTTCATGGATTTCTTGTCTCCGCGTATTTTTGGGTCAACCGGTGAACGATCAAAACAGTTCATGGATTACCGCTTCCAGCTCCGATAACGGGATTTGTTGGACCGTGGCCTCTCCCAAACGACGAAGGAGCACAAAATGAACGGTGTCGTTTTCCCGTTTCTTATCGTGGTGCAGGGCGTCAATGACGGTTGTTTTGTCAATAGCCATCCGTGTGGGGAGCTTGAGTGATTCCAAAAGGTTCGCCAATCGTACCACCTGAGCATCGGTCAGGTAGCTTTTTTGCGCGGAAAGGTTTGCAGCCGCCATCATGCCCATACTGACCGCTTCCCCATGGGGCAGTTTGTGGGCCTTTTCCAGCGTATGGCCAAAGGTATGTCCGAAATTGAGTTTTCGGCGTTCCCCCCTTTCTTTTTCGTCCCGGTTGACAATTTCCGATTTAATCACCACCGAGTCGTATACCATTCGTTGTACGGCTTCAGGCGACAGGGATAATACCTCTTCCACGTTTTCTTCCAGATAGCTGAAAAGCCGATCATCCGCTATGGCGGCATGCTTGACGATCTCCGCCAGGCCGCATCCCCGGTCCTGCTCCGAGAGGGTCTGCAGGACTTCAGGGTCACAAATGACAAACCCGGGCTGATTAAACACGCCCACCATGTTTTTGTAACCTGAAAAATTGACGCCGTTTTTACCCCCCACACCGGCATCCACCTGGGCCAGTAATGTGGTTGCCACAAACCCGAACCGAACGCCCCGCAGGTAGGTAGAGGCTATGAAACCTGCCATGTCGCATACGATGCCGCCCCCGATCCCCACAATGAAAACGGTTCGATCCGCTTCAAGGGCCACCAGTTTCCTGAAAATATCCTGGGCCGTCTCAAGGGTTTTGATGCCTTCACCCATTCCGATTTCAATGATCCGGCTTTCGGGAAACTGATCTCCATAGAGATGCCGGACATTTCCGTCGGTGATGATAACCGTTTGTGAAGGCGGTAAATAGGCACCGAGATTTCCCAGCTTTTCACCCACCAGGAGGGTTGATTTTCCGGTGCCGCCATGTATCTCAAGGGTATTCATCTGCAATTCTCCAATATGAACGCGCTTTATGGGGTAATGGATCAAGCCGCGGCGGCTACGGAGTATCTGCCGTTCCAGGTATCAAGTGGCACATCCGACCGGCCAAGGCCGTTTCGCATCAACCGGTCATGGGCCGTTCGCAAAAGATTTTCAGTGGCTTCCCATGAAATGCACGCATCCGTGATCGATACGCCGTATGCCATCTCCTTCAGATCGCCGGTAATCTTCTGGTTCCCTTCATGAATATTGCTTTCAAGCATCAGTCCGACCACCAAATTGTTTCCGTCCATCTTCTGGTTAATGACATCCTGCCACACAATGGCCTGGTTTTCATGCTTTTTCCATGAATTGGAGTGGGAGCAATCCACCACAATGATGTCAGACAACCCCTTGGCCTGCAGTTGATCGATGGCTTGGCGAATGCTGACGGAATCGTAATTGGGGCGTGCACCTCCCCTTAAAACCATATGGGTATGGGGGTTTCCAGTGGTTGTTACGATGCTGGCCTGCCCGTTGGGATCAATGCCCAGAAAAGACTGGGGAGATCCGGCCGCGATCATGGCGTTAACGGCATTTGTCAGGCCGCCGTCCGTGCAGTTTTTGAACCCCACCGGCATGGAGAGGCCCGAGGCCATTTCGCGATGGATCTGGCTTTCGGTGGTTCGGGCGCCGACGGCGGCCCAGGAAACCAATCCTGCAATATATTGCGGCGTGATGGGATCGAGCATTTCCGTCCCCGTGGGCAGCCCCATTTCCGTAATATCCAGCAGGAGCTTGCGGGCTTTCCGGATACCGGTCATCATATCATAGGTGTGGTTCAAATGGGGATCATTAATCAACCCTTTCCAGCCGACGGTGGTCCGTGGTTTTTCGAAATAGACCCGCATGACCACCAGCAGGGTGTCTTCAACTTCTTTTCGCAGTCGGTTTAACCGCGTGGCATAATCCAACGCGGCGGCTTCATCATGGATGGAACACGGACCCACCACCACCAGCAACCGTTTGTCCTCCTTATTCAAGATTCTCTGGATGTCTTCCCGGCTCTTCAAGACGGTTTCACCGGCCCGCTGAGAGACGGGGATTTCTTCTTTTAACGCATCGGGGGCCATCAAGGGGTTGAATGAGTCAATGTTAATATCGTAGGTCTTTTTCATGGGTGACGCTCCTTTTTTTCAAAAGCAAAAGGGCCGGTAGAAGCAATGCTTCACGCGGCCCTCAAAACCAAAAAAGCCGCGGGCTTATCTGCCGGCGGCTTTCTACTGGATTAAATCTGTAATTTCTCAGCGGAGCACAGGCAGACAGGTCCTATAAAAATAAAACCAATAAAAAAGAAAACTGTCTGCAAAGTAGTGTGCCACTGAAGTCTCCCTGAACGGATAATCTTTTTGAATCAATGTTTTCAGTTACTGCCTACCGAAACGGTTTCAGGATGTCAAGATTTTTTTTCATTATTGTGTCTCCCTGCCCCCCTCTGATTAGAAACTGAAGGCGAACTCAAGAGACGATGTGAGGTGTTTAAATTACAAAATTAGGGTGACGACATCACTGTATTCCTGAGAGAACGCCCCTCTTTCAATCGGCAGATGTTGTCCGCCACCCCCCGACCCAGTGCGTCGAAAGACTGTTCGGTGACGCCGGCGGTGTGGGGTGTGATTACGATACGTTCATGGTTGAGGAGTGGGTGCGCCGGGGAGGGGGGTTCCCTGTTCAGCACATCCAGCCCGGCGCCGGCGATGAGGCCCCCGTTTACGGCGGCCAGAAGATCGTTCTCGTCTACGATGGGCCCGCGGCTGATGTTGATGAGATAGGCGTTCGGTTTCATGCGTTCGAAGACTGAACGGTTGAGGCACCCCCGGGTTTCGGATGTGAGGGTAACGGCAGAGATGACAAAATCGGCCTGGGGCAGGAGGGAATCAAGCTTCTCCGGATCCGCCACCATGACGAGTCCCAGTTCCTGGGCCAGGCCCCTGGGAGGAAACATCTCGGTGGCCATGACCCTCATTCCCAGGGCCGTAAGACGCTGTGCC
>CAYPQJ010000015.1:0-36219 GCA_964412835.1 uncultured Desulfobacteraceae bacterium
GTTCCGTGGATAAGGGCGATCGGAAGAAAAAAGCCGCTGAAATGATGGGCCGGTTTATCAAAAAACACAAGGACAAATTCCAGGGCGTGCACATTATGCCCCTGGGCTGGACCGATATGGTTCCGGATATCCTCGATGCGGCTGAGATCTCCGTTAACGGACTCGGAAAATAAGGCTGCGTTGTACCCTCAGCTCGCCGCGGCGCTCGCTTCCTTCAGCGCCGCGGCCACAGGAAAAGGAACAGGAAATCGTCCTCGTCGTCATCCACCAGCAGTATGCGAACCGGGTCCGGCATGTGAAAACCTCCAGTCATTTGCAGATCAGACCAATGGGAGGGCGCCCATTTCCCTGAGCGCAGCCGCCAGCGGCGGCACCACCTGCTTTTTGCGGCTCATGACCCCCGGCAGCGTCAGGAGACCTGAATCATCGGGCGATGTATTGAAAGCAAGGCTCGCCAGGTCCAGGCATTTTTCATCATTGGCCAGCAAAAGGCTCCGTTCTTCCAGAATGTCCGTCATCACCAGAACAGCCATGAAAAGGCCGGACTCCTTTGCCGACATCTCCAGCTCATCCTGCAAGGCCTTAATCGGCGGCATGGATTTTTCAATCTCCGTCAACTCCGTCTGACCGATACCGATCTCCTGTCCTCCGAACCGATAAATTTTCCAGTCGTGATGCACCCACCAGCAGGGGGGCGGAGAAGGACTGGGAAGTCGTGCCCGAAACAGGGAGCGGGCCAGTTCAGTCATATCTTCCCCGGCTTTTTCGGCCAGCCATCGGGCGGCTTTTCGATCCCGTTCCGTTGTGGTGGGAGAACGAAATTCCACCGTATCGGACAGGATGGCCCCCAGCATGGCCCCGGCCATGGGTCTTGTGAGCGGCGCACGATGCCGCCGGTACTGTTCGGCAATCAGGGTGCAGGTACAGCCCAGAGGTTCCACCTGCATTCGAAGAGGCATTAGAGTCCGCAGTCCCCCCAGGTTGTGATGGTCGATGATGGCCAGTATTTCACTTTCCGAAACCCCTGCCGCAGCCTGATCCGCATGGTTGTGGTCCGTCAGAATCACCCGCCTGCGATGCTGGCCCGCCAGGTCTCGGCGCAGCAGAAGGCCCGTTAGCATGCCATCCTTGTCCACCGCCGGCAACGCGGCCAGACCGTATTGCCGGATCTGGTCGAACCCATCGGTCAACAAATCGCCCTCACCGATACGATGGGGCTTCTCCGCCATGGCACAAGTCAACGGCAGGCTCTGCTGGATCAGCTGGGCAACGGCAAAGGTACTTTTTTTCGTGCTGAGAATCACGGCACCGCTGCTTACGGCCTTTGCCAGGGCATCATCCTGTACGGGGGCGCCGTCGGTGGCCACCAGGCAACCCGCTCCGGCGGATATGGCGGACGCCTGCATCTCCGGCTGATCGCCCACGATAACCAGATCGCCCAACCCGACGCGTTTTTTAACCTGCGCTTCGGAAAAGGTGGCGATGCACACGCGACCCCGAACCACCAACGCGTCCTGACCGGCCACCAGGTCCGCCTCCAGGGTACGGCGCAGAAGCGCCAGGGGCAGGTCCACCCGTCGGGGCAGTTGCAGTTCCGCCAGATAGCGGTCCGCCAGTTTCCCCCGGGCCAGCATTGCGGTCAGCCGGCCTTCCGGGTCCACCACCGGCAGCGCGTCAAGACCCCGGTCCTGCATGATAAGACCCGCTTCACGCAGGGTTTGATCCGGGTGAAGCTTCGGCACATGGGTCATCATGACGTCTTGCACCCTCAGATAAACATCTTTGATGGCCCGTGGGGCCGGCAATCCCAGGTGGGACAGCAGCCAGGCGGTCTCACGGTTCAGTTCATCCAGGAGACAGGCAACCGCATTTTCGCCGGTTTGCCAGGTATAAAAATCGGCGTAGGCAAGGGCCGAACAGACCGCATCCGTATCCGGATCGTGGTGCCCGACCACCAGCACTTCATCAATAATGGATGGCATTTTACAATTTCCTTTATTCAACCGCCGTGATCGTGGTCATGGGGCACGGCAAGATTGTCTTCACAATCAAGGAGCGGATCATCCTCTGCGGGTTTGCCATGGTATGCCACCCGGATTGTGCTCCCTTTGGGTGGAACGCAGCACAAACGCACCTCAAAGTGGGACGGGCGATGTTTTCGGGCCCCCGGGGTCTTGGGCAGGATTTTGGGTGTATAGACGGCATTGGCCTGATTAATGACAGCCCCATCGGGTGAAACAACGGCCACATCCACATGGCCCATACCGGAAAACGCTGTATTGAGGCGTCGCACTTCCCCTGTAATCACCAGTTCATCACCTTCCTGTCGGACAATAATATTGGACAGGGAGACCCGTGAAGAATGAATGTGCTCGACGTACAAGCCCTCCATTTGGACAGGGGAAAAATGCCGGGATGCACAGCCTCCGATGTTGATTGCCGCCAAAACCCATATCATCAATAGATAAAAAGAAATCCTTTTTCTCGGGAAAGATCCGAAACGGCATACCGCTCTTTCTGTGAAGTGCAGACTGAGCATTTTTAAACTGCCTCCTCTTTCACTGTTTTTATGCAGGGCCTGATTCGTAATGAAAAATGATAAGAAGTTGCTTTTCGAAATAAAAAAATATAAAAAAGTACCCTTGTACGTCAAGGGAAAAGGGTGATGCGCGGCCTTGGCGAAACCTGGCTGCATTTCAGGGTTGGAGGAAAAAGTGCCATTTGAAACCGTTAACGGGCGTCGTCTTTATTATGAAATTCACGGGATGGGAGAACCCATTGTGCTTTTGCACCACGGGTTTGGCTGTACCCAAATCTGGAAAGAAATCTTTCCATCGCTGGTAAAAGCGGGCCATACGGTTCTAATGTTCGACAGAAGAGGGTACGGGCGCTCTATGGGGGGCGCTGATTTTTCGGCTTTTTTTGTAAGCGAAGATTTCCGGCAGGAGAATGTGGAAGAAATGGCACATCTCCTCAAACGCCTGCGCTTTGATTCATTTCACCTAGTGGGTCAATGTGAAGGGGGCGTTGTCGCCCTTGATTATGCGGCCCGATATCCGGAGCAGGTCAAAACCGTTGCCCTCTCAAGTACCCTCTGTTACAGCGTGGAGACCATTCCCGAAAGTAACAAGGTCTGTTTCCCCAAACCCTTCCATGAACTGGAGTTGGCCCTTCAAGAAAAGCTTCAGGCGTGGCACGGCGACGATTATGCGGAAACTTTTTTTACCCAATTCCGTGATCGGGGGGGAAGCTATGGCACGGGTATTTTTGACATCCGACCCCTGCTTCCTTCCATAAAATGTCCGACACTGGTACTTTATCCCGACCGGAGCGGACTCTTTGATGTGGAACAGGGTGTTGAATTTTACCGGCATCTGCCGGCAGGGGAGCTTTCGGTACTCCCCATGTGCGGGCACAATACCTATGAACATCAACCTGAAGAATATGTGCATGTGATTCTGGGGTTTTTGGGACGACATATGA
Source organism: uncultured Desulfobacteraceae bacterium (assembly GCA_964412835.1). Lineage (GTDB taxonomy): Bacteria > Desulfobacterota > DSM-4660 > Desulfatiglandales > Desulfatiglandaceae > NaphS2. The sequence goes on from CAYPQJ010000015.1 coordinate 3,484, forward strand.
AAGAAAATGAATAATGAGCCAGTTTCAATTTGAACCCCTGAACCTTTGAACCATTTAACCGTTAAAAGAAAAGGAGGTTTTCAAATGCAAATGACATCGGAAGTGGAGGGAATGGTTTGTGTGGCCAAGGGGCCCAGGAACGGCCCTGCACCCATTCCCGAAGAAGGGAAATGGGTTCAGGCCAAAGAGATTAAAGATATTTCCGGTTTGACCCACGGGGTCGGTTGGTGCGCGCCCCAGCAGGGGGCAAGCAAACTGACCTTGAATGTGAAAAACGGTATCATTGAAGAAGCCCTGGTGGAAACCCTCGGATGTACGGGCATGACCCATTCCGCAGCCATGGCCGCTGAAATCCTTCCGGGAAAAACCATTCTTGAGGCCCTGAACACGGATCTCGTGTGTGACGCCATCAACGTGGCCATGCGGGAACTCTTTCTTCAGATCGTTTACGGAAGATCCCAGACGGCTTTCTCCGAAGGGGGGCTTCCCATCGGCGCGGGACTGGAAGACCTGGGAAAAGGCTTTCGAAGCGTTGTGGGTACCATGTACGGTACAAATGCCAAAGGCGCCCGGTATCTTGAAATGGCCGAAGGGTACGTCAAAAGGATCGGCCTGGACGAAAATGACGAAATCATCGGGTATGAATTTGTTCAACTGGGCATCATGATGGACCTGATCGAAAAGGGCATGGATGCGGGTGATGCCCTCAAGAAGGCCACGGGAACTTACGGTCGCTTTCAGGACGCAGCGCAAACCATCAATCCGAGACACCAATAGGGGGATCAAATCAATGGCACTTTTTGAAGGATATGACAGACGGATCAAACAGATCACCTCTACCCTTGAACAATACGGCATCGCCTCCCTGGAAGAGGTCGAGGCGATCTGCAAGGAGAAGGGGTTGGATATATACCAGGTGGTAAAGGATGTTCAGCCCATATGTTTTGAAAACGCCTGCTGGGCTTACCTGTTGGGGGCCGCCATCGCCATCAAGAACGGGCAGACCAGCGCTTCGGAAATCGCGGAGACCCTTGGGATTGGATTACAGGCCTTCTGTATTCCCGGTTCCGTTGCGGACGACCGGAAGGTGGGCCTGGGGCACGGTAACCTGGCGGCCATGCTGCTCAAGGAAGAAACAAAGTGTTTCGCTTTTGTGGCGGGCCATGAGTCCTTTGCCGCTGCGGAAGGGGCCATCGGTCTGGCCAAATCCGCCAACAAGGCCCGTAAAGATCCTTTGCGGGTCATCTTAAACGGCCTCGGGAAAGATGCGGCCCACATTATTTCCCGCATCAACGGCTTTACCCATGTAATCACAAAATTCGACTATGACACCGGAGAGCTTGCAATCGTCAAGGAAACACCCTACTCAAAAGGCGACCGGGCCAAAGTGAAGTGTTACGGGGCCGATGACGTGCGGGAAGGGGTGGCCATCAACCACCATGAAGGGGTGGACGTGTCCATCACGGGAAATTCCACCAACCCCACACGGTTTCAGCACCCGGTGGTCGGCACGTACAAGAAAGAATGCCAGATGAAGGGCAAAAAGTATTTTTCCGTGGCCTCCGGCGGCGGGACGGGACGAACCCTTCATCCCGACAACATGGCCGCCGGCCCCGCATCCTACGGGATGACCGACACTATGGGCAGAATGCATTCGGATGCCCAGTTTGCCGGCTCTTCTTCAGTTCCCGCCCACGTGGAGATGATGGGGTTTATCGGCATGGGAAACAACCCCATGGTGGGGGCTTCCGTGGCCGTGGCCGTGGCGGTGGAACAGGCCATGAAATAAGAAGGGGAAATCGTTGCCTGCGACCGTCGGTTCTTTCCAGAGGAAAGGGATGCGTTTTTGGAAAGCTGGATCAGCCGACCCGGCACCATTGCCTTAGGCATTCGCATGAAAAAAAACCTGGCAGGCTACGGGGTACTTCGCCCCTGCCGATCGGGCTACAAGATCGGACCCCTGTTTGCACCCAATGCCGACGCTGCAAAGGTCCTCCTGGAAACCCTTTCGGGACATGCCGAAAAAGGGGCTCCGGTCTATCTGGACGTGCCCGAGATTAACCCCGAAGCAGTAGCGCCGGCCGAAGAACACCACATGAAAGTGGTGTTTGAAACGGCCCGCATGTATAACCGGACACCGCCAGATCTCCCGATCAATGAAATTTTCGGAATTACAACCTTTGAATTGGGCTGATCTCTGAACTTTAGGCGTCAGGGGACCTATTAACACTTGTAAACGGAAGTGAATCTTGAAGGGGAAATAAAACCGAGGGTCAAATGGTTCCATTCGTAAACAAGTTTCCGCAACTGGGTGAAAAAGAAACGCGGGTGATCCATATTCTGGAAGAAGGTGGAGACGACTACCCGCCCCCGGATGAATACGCCTTTGCTGAATTTTATTGTGACGAAAAGGGTTGCGATTGCCGAAGGGTTATGGTCAGCGTATATGCCCGTGGTGCGAGCCGGATCATGACCACCATCAATATGGGATTTGATGTGGGAGGGGAAGATCCGGGACCGTTTCTCGATCCACTGAATCCTCAAACCACACATTCATCCCGGTTCATGGAATATTTTCTGTACAATATCAACAATGATCCTGAATACCTGAAACGTCTGCACCGGCATTATGTGATGTTCAAGGAAGAGGTGGAGGGAAAACCCTATGTTGGAAAACCTTTTGAATGGCCTGAAAAGGTGCCCAGGATCATGCAGGACCCGGATCCTTTACCACCCACTCAGCCGAGGGTCCTGAAAAAAGCCAAGGTCGGCCGAAATCAGCCATGTCCCTGCGGTTCCGGCAGGAAATACAAGAAATGCTGCATGCAAAAATCCGAAAACAAACAGGCGGCAACCAGACCCTTCGGCACAGTTAAAAAAGAGCGACGCTCAAACCCGACAACTGACATAAAGGATGTTGAAAGGGTATCTTTTACCGAGGATGACATCAGCAAAGCACGCGTGTTTGTAAAAGAAGTCACTCGGCGCCTGAACCAAGGGGAATCGGATCCCCTTGGTCAGGGTACTCCGGAAGCCCTTGAGGAAAATCCGAAAATCGCCTTTGCACTGCTTCACCTGTTGATGACTTCCCAAGGGGCCAAAAAAGGCCATAAGAACCCGGGGGGTTCTTATGGCGCTATTCTGGTCTTGCTGGAAGAGGCCCTGACGCAATTGCGGTATTCCGTGGAAAGAAAGCGGCCATGGGCCATGGATGCAGCAGATCGGATTCAAAAGGAAATTGCCGAAAGGGCCTTTCAGGTAACGGTGGATGTTCGTGTTCAAACCGACCTTTTGGAAGCCCTGTACACCTCAAAGCTGAAACTCCATTCGATAATCACTCAAAAAAGAGAGGAACTTGCCAGCTATTACGGCCGTTTCACGACTCGAAAGGGAGTGCCGGATTTTAAACGGCTCTTTGACAATCTGGCCAAAAATGGCCTGAAAGATCCCTTTGAACAATACGAACAGTTAATAGCGGAATTGAACGTCCTCCCCCGGGAAGGACAGTTGTACGCTATCCTTGAGATGGTGAAGTCGGGCAATCCGTTAATCTGCCAAGTGGCCCTGCTGATGCTGCTTCACCCCGACCGTGAAATCCGGAAGGGCATTCCGGCCATCTTCGATAACGCCCTGATCCCAGAGTCCGTCACCCAAGAGGCCCTTCGCCGCATGATTGGGCTTCGGAACTGGTTACCAAAGGCGGAACGGGCAGGCCTGGACCGAATCATCAGAACCGCCAGACGTGCCCGAATTGAATGCGCACCCATGCCGCCGGTCCAAGCGGTTGAAATTTTCGCAACCCCCTTTGACGGGGCCGGGATGCAGGGAATCTGGGGATTCAGCCGGAAGGGGCGCACCTGTCAAATGGCCAGCGTATTGTTGAAACAAGAACAAGGCATCCGTGAGACACTCATCAACAGCAAGGTGAAAAAAACCGATAAAAAATCCTACTTACACCGGATTACCACGGATCAAGCAGCCGCTCAGGTCGAAGCGGACTACCTGGAAAAGCTGATTCCCCATTTCCTCTGGGTGGGACAAATGTTCGACACCCCTCCTCCTCCACGCCTGTTGGAAGCCTCTGAAATTCTAACACGGGAATACTGGCGCCCAGAAGCGCTTGATTTCGAAAAGGAAATCGCTGCCCTGGAGGATCAACTGCCGACACCCTATGGGCAGGATAAAGGCGTTCAGAAGGTTCTGGAAGAAAGCGGCTACTGGGCAGGCACGCCCTTTGGAAAATCGTGGTTTGAAGACGATGCAAGGGTGGACGAACTGGTCGGAAAAAATGTCGCGCTACCCTTAGGCAACCCGGAATCCCTTTCTCGGACCCGCAATCTGATCCTTCGGGAGATCCTTGAAGAAAAGCGGTCGGCATGGGGCGAACGGATGTTTTGGATGGCCCTTAGAAGCAGATGCTGTATTGCGAGAAGCCCGCTGCCCTGGCCGCCTTTCTTGATCATCTCCCGTGAATTGCTGAGAGGAACACCACTGAAGCAGATCCCGTTGATGAATACCATCGCCGAATATTCCATTCTGTCTGCATTACGGCGAATCAAAGAATTTCCGAAGTAGCGCCTTTCTCTTTGGCAAACCATTTACCTTTTATTGTTTCAAGACGAAAACGACCATTGAGAATCAACAGCTGTTACTATTAAAAAATCAAGCGCTTAAATCCCGCCTCTTGGGCAATCTGCTCACCGGCCGGGTCCGGGTTCCGGAAACCATCATGAAAGGAGCTGGTGGGGTATGAAAGAGAAAAGACAACTGATCCGCAATAGCACGGCGGAGTTTCTCATTTTCACCGGTCAGGCAGGTGAAAAAAGCATTGAGGCCCGGTATGAAGATGAAACCATTTGGCTGTCCCAAAAACTTATGGCGAACTTGTTCAATGTCGGCGTCAATACGATCAATTACCACCTGAAAGCGGTGAAATTCAGCCGGAGGCAACTATTCGAAAATTTCGAATAGTTCAGCAGGAAGGCTCCCGACAGGTTGCCCGTGAGGTCGATTTCTACAATCTGGATGCCATTATTTCCGTCGGTTACCGAGTGAATTCCATCCGGGCCACCCAATTCAGACAGTGGGCTACCCGGGTGCTTCGGGAATTTGCCGTCAAGGGCTATGTGCTGGACAAAAAGCGCATGGAAAATGGTGCCTTCCTGGGCGAAGACTACTCTGAACGCCTGCTAGAGGAGATCCGAGAGATCCAGCTTCCGTTAAGCCATGGGAAATATTTTTAAAAAATGATGCGGGTTCCGCGGAAGAAACGGTTTAATGACAAAAAGAACCACATGCCATCATTGCTATTGCAATGAAAGAAAAACCAATCCCGCTGTTGCAGAATCCATGAAAGATATCCCTGATGGTTTTTGCGGAATCTGTGAAATATGTGGTAAACCGGGTCATACAAGAGCACATCCTCATTTACCGACGACCGGCGCATGGTGTGATGAACATTGGCATGCGTTGGTTTCTCACAGGATCGTTAATATTCCACAATTGCTGTTCCGTTGTGTCATTGTAGCATTGGTGTTGGTTGGCTTATACTTTGCTCGTGATGTTATTGCAGAGTTTCCATTGAATATTTTTTCAAAACTTCATTCAAACAAATGCAGTGAAGAACATTTCGAAGGTAAATCGCCCGTAGCTGACGCTATTTTACGGCATATAAAAAAAGAGTGTTTGGTTGTTCGGAACAGTGAAAATTTGTGCTTAGATTTAAAAGCGTTTACACCATTTAAATGGGATACGGTCACTGTTATAAAACCCTACACTATGAAAATGGATGTTGTTAGACGAATTGGGTTGAATGGTAAAGTATTAGCATGTTCAAAAAATGGGTCGCATGATCAGTGGACTCAGCTGGTCTTTCAATCAAATAGTGAGGTTGTCACTTTTTTCGATATTTCAAGCTACCTGCTTTCGTTTGGAAATAGAAAAGAGTACACCATTGAAGATGCGAAAATTCCTTTTTCTTGTTTAGGGGCCGGGATGAGTTCAAGCCAGGAATAACAGGTTACGGCGCCAGATTCTTCAAAAGAAATTCTTTGTTGGCGCGGGATTGACCAGTCCGTACCCGGTCCCTGGATCCTGCCCCCCCTTGAATAGCTCGGGTGATGAAACCTTCGGCGGCCTTCATTGCCATAAATTGGCCGCATAAATAATTTGCATTTTTTGATGCATTCTGCGAAGATCTTACTAGTAAGAAAATAAAATCGGAGGGTACAAGTTTATGGCAGACCTCGCTACAACAAAAATGTCTTCAAAAGGACAAGTCGTCATTCCTGAAGGGATTCGGAAACGTCTTAACTTAAAAACGGGGGCCCAATTTGTTGTTGTGGGTGACAATGATGTGGTGATTCTTAAGAATATCACCCCACCTTCATTTGACGAGTTTGACGCATTGATTGCTAAAGCCCGAAAAACAGGCAAACAGGCCGGATTAAAAAAAACCGATATAAGAAAAGCCATTAAGACGGTTAGAAAGGCTGTATGAAAATTGTCCTTGATACCAACGTCTTTATTTCCGGAATATTTTTCAATGGACCACCATCCGTAATTCTACGGGCATGGAGAGATTCAAAAATTCAAATCATTCTCTCCCAAAACATACTTGAAGAGTATCAACGTGTGGCAGAAAAATTGTCATCTGAATTTCCCGGCGTTGATATTGACCGAATAATCGAACTGCTCACAATTTACGGCCAGGTCCTTGAAACAAAAGACATCCTCGTATCCGTTTGTGAAGATCCTGATGACAATAAATTTCTGGAATGTGCCATTGCGGGTAACTGCCGTTTAATCGTCAGCGGAGACAAGCACTTGTTAAATGTCACGGGTTACCAGGACATCTCTGTTCTGAAGCCCCGGGACTTTATAGATAACCATCTGCAATAGAAAAATCTTCTCCCATTTCCCAGCTGACATTTTGACATCATGGAAATTCACTTGGCACAGTGATTGGCGGGGCCGCGTCCAGCCCCCAGATCCAGACCCCATTGAATGGCCCCCCTTGACCAATACATGGCGGCGTCCTTCATACTTTCCAGATCTTCCACGGGAAAACCGCACAAGACTCCCGCCTCATGAAGGTTGGGGGTCACCACATGGGCCAGGGGCAGGAGTGGTTCAAAAAAGGTTGCCCGCGCAGTTGCCGACAACAGCGAATCGCCACTGGTGGCTACCATCACCGGGTCCACCACCAGATGCTTAATGTCATACCGGCGGACCTGTTCCGCCACAGCCAGAACGGTCCCGGCATCTCCCAGCATCCCCGTCTTGCCGCCATCCGCACCAATGTCTGAAAGCACTGATTGCATCTGCAGCTTGATGAACTCCGCCGAAACCGGTTCTATGCCCTGCACCCCCAGGGTGTTCTGGGCCGTCAGGGCGGTAATGACGCTCATGCCGTAGCCCCCCAGCACCGTGATGGTTTTCAGATCCGCCTGAATACCCGCCCCACCACCGGAGTCCGAACCTGCAATGGTCAATATCCGTTTCATCTGGCGGTCCCCTTGAATCCCTGAATAGCGCGGATCCGTTCCAGGACCGGCGGGTGACTGTAGGACAGAAACACTTTGAGGGGATGGGGCGTCAGGTTGGAGAGGTTGTCCACACTGAGCTTTTTAAGGGCCGCAATCATGGATTGGGGCCGTTGGTAGGTCCTGACCGCCCAGGCATCGGCCTCATATTCATGGTGGCGGGAGAGCATATTGCCGAAAATAGAGAGGATCATTTCAATGGGGGCATAAAGAAAACCGAAAAAGAACAGGCCGGCATAGATAGAGATATGCTCCATTTGAAATGCTGCAAACAGGGCGGGATTGTTCATGAAGATGGAGAGAATATAAAACATGAGCCCGGTTGACAGAATGGAAATGATTATGGATTTCAGGATATGCTTCTTTTTATAGTGCCCCATTTCATGGGCCAGGATGGAAACCAGTTCCTCGGTGGTGTGCTTTGAAATAAGGGTGTCAAACAGCACAATGCGCCTGAAACGCCCAAATCCCGTGAAAAACGCATTGGATTTCGTGGAGCGTTTGGATCCGTCCATGGAGAAAACACCTTTCATCTTAAACCGCTGCTTTTTGGCATAGTCTTCAATGGCCGATTTCAATTCCCCCTCCTCCAGAGGAACAAATTTATTGAAAATGGGCATGATCACCACCGGTGCGATGAACATGAGAAAAACCTGAATGACCGTGAGCGCCCCCCAGCAATAAGCCCACGCCATGGGGCCGGTTTGCCCAAAGAACCACAAAATGGCTGAAAACACGGGGGCGCCGATCACAATTGCCAACAACCATCCCTTTAAAATGTCCAACACAAAGGTTTTGGGCGTCGTCTTGTTGAATCCGTATTTTTCCTCGATAACAAATGTGCCGTAGATAGAAAAGGGGAGGCTCAGTATCTGGGACCCAAACAGCAAAATGGCGGCAAAAATAAGACCCGTCACGGTGGGACCCCAGTGAAAGCTCCTGGACCACTGATCCACCCAGTTAAAGCCCCCCAATAAAATAAAAGCAATAACCGCAGGCGTCGTTATGGCACCGGTGATCAGTTCAAATCGGGTGTTTTCCTTGAGGTATTGCTGCGATTTTTTATATTTTTCCCCATCGTAATATCCCGAGAAGGCCCCGGGCAGATCGGTTTTCAGGTGCTTGACATTGAGGGCATCCACTACCAGGCCAAGAGCGTAATCGCCAATGAGAATAAACAGAATGATGATCAAAAAAACATTCATGAACAACTCCAACGGGTCCGCTTACAAGCGTCCTTCGATGCAGGTGGTATCGAACCCACCCCTTGTATTGTAAATGGTGGTGATCTTTAACCGTTCGGTTTTCAAAACCGCTTTCAGATCGTCATAAATCCGTCTGGTGACGCCCTCCTGAAAAAGGCCCACGTTTTTGAAACTGACCGTGTAGTATTTGAGTGATTTCAGCTCGATGCACCGACCCCCTTCCGGGTAATACTCGATGATCAGGCGGCCCACATCGGGCAGACCGCTGAAAGGACAGGCAGCAATGAACTCCCGGGTTTCGGTTTTAATGTATTGACGGGGACTGTCAAAATCAAAGGTTTCCAGAAAATCCGCTCTGATTTTTTCGGGACTTTCCCACTGAAAGATTTTTCCTTCTGCCTCGATCATTTGAATCTCTCCTTTTTCGGGTACTCCGGAAAGGGCATCCGGTCTATTTGAAAGGACAGGCACACTGGCCTGCCCTTTTGCTATCCATACCCTATCTTCATTGAAAAGCCAATGGCAATTCATCTTCCATAAAAAATGTGAATCATTGAAAAAAAACCTTGAATTGTTTTCTAAAGCATGTCATAAGGGGCCTTCATTTGGTGAGCTTTAGAGAGATTGAAAGGATTAGCGGCGTGTCTTCTTTTCGTAGCCAACAGATCATCGGTAGACCCCACATGTCCAACGAAGCGGCATCAGCCGTTGCGGCCGCTGCCGTGCCTGTGGTTCCGGGAGGACCGTCGATGGCATAAACCATCAACAAAACCAACCGGGGCTGCAGGCGACTCGCAGCCCTTTTTCCTGAGGGGCTGCTTGAATTTGCGGCCCTTTTTTTTGGATAAGGGCGTTTTTTAAGCGGGAGGAGTAATTATGCGAACCGACATCGTTCACATCGGCGCAGGCGAACTGACTTATGAAATTCGCGAGATCATGCAGTTGGTGGAAAAACTGAACAGCATGGGCATGGAAATCATCCTGGAAAACATTGGAGACCCTGTGGCAAAGGGTGAAATAATCCCCGATTGGCTGAAAGGCATCATTGCGGATCTGGCCATGGAGAACGATTCATACGCCTACAGCGCCACTTTGGGCGATGTGGAAACGCGGAAATACCTGGCCGCGCTGACCAACCGAACAAGCGGCGTTCACCTGAAGGAACAAGATATTATTTTCTTTAACGGTTTAGGCGATGCCATCACCAAAGTATATGGGTTTCTGCGTCGTACCGCCCGTGTCATCACCCCGACCCCCACATATACCACCCACTCGTCTTCGGAAGCCGCCCATGCAGGATCACCTCCTTTGTGTTATCCTCTCGATCCACACAATCGGTGGTATCCGGATGTGGCGGAATTGAGGCGACGGGTCAAATACAATCCCGCAGTGGCTGGGATCCTGATCATTAATCCCGACAATCCCACGGGAATGGTGTACCCGGAGAGCATGCTGGAAGAGATCGTTTCCATTGCACGGGATTTTGATCTTTTTATCATCGCGGACGAAATCTATCTGAATCTCGCCTATAACGGTCACAAAGGCAAATCTCTGTCTGAAGTTATCGGCGATGTCCCGGCTATTTCCATGAAAGGCATTTCCAAGGAGCTTCCCTGGCCTGGAAGTCGTTGCGGATGGATTGAGGTTTATAACGCGGATCGAGACCCCATGTTCGCCAACTACATCAAAAGCATCATCAATGCGAAAATGGTTGAGGTATGTTCCACAACGCTTCCGCAAAAGGCCATCCCCAGGGTTTTTGAACACCCTGCCTACGCGGATCACCTCATTAAACGCCGCAAGCGCTATGAACGTTTCTCAAAAATCGGTTACGAAAAACTGAACGGGATTCCCGGCATCATGGTCAACCGGACCAATGGCGCTTTTTATATGACCGTGGTTTTTGAAGAAGGAAGAATAAACCGAAAACAAAAATTGACCATTGCCAATCCCGAAGTGCGCGAGCTCATAGAAAGCTTAACCGCAGAAGACGAAAACATGCAGCCGGACAAGCGTTTTGTCTATTATCTGTTGGGCGCCACCGGTATCTGCGTCGTTCCACTGACCTCTTTCAGTTCTGAACTGCAGGGATTCAGGGTGACCCTGCTGGAAACCGAAAAAAACAGATTCACGGAAACGTTCGACACCCTTTCCGACAACATCAGACAATATCTGGCGTCAGGCTAACTGGAGCGGCCGCGTCAGGGCACATAAAGGATCACCAGCAACTCGACCGTCTCATCGCTGGGATTGGAGAGGTGGTGATCCACATTGGCGTTGAAACGATGGGATTCTTTTTCGCCCAGACGGAATTTTTCCGTATCCACGAGAAGTTCCACTTCTCCTGAAACAACATAAACAAACTCCTCGCCCTCGTGCTGATAACCGACCCCTTCGTGCCCTGTTCTGGGGGGAATCGTGACGGAAAAGGCCATCAAGTGTTTATCTGCTTCGGGTGGCGTGAGGGTTCGGTATGAATAGGCCTTGGTGCGTTTGGCAGCCTCTTCCAGGCGTCTTTCCGGCGAATCATCCACCGTAAGGAATGCCCCGGAGTCCAGGTTCATGGTTTTGGCGACCTGGAGAAGAAGGGCTACCGGCGGTTCCACCTGCCCATCCTCTACCCATTGCAGGTATTCGCCTGAACAACCGATCCGACCTGCCAGTTCGTCAAGGTTAAGGCCCTTTTCCTGACGGGCCTTTTTGATCCGCCCGCCCACAGGCATGATGTCTTCGTTCGTCATTTCCTGATGTCCTTTCGTTATAATGCCCCCAAATTGTCAAAATTCTACTTTCCCGGATGAGTATAGGCCCCAGGCCCTTTTGTGTCAATGCCATTGTCCACAAGCGCCAGCACCAGAGCGGTACGGGTGGGAAGATAGAGGCTGAGGGTTGGGAAACTGAGAGCTGGGGCGGTGAAATGCCGCTGATCCCTCTGCAGTCGACCGTGACCGCCATATTCCAGGGCATCGCTGTCCATAATCATCTGATACTCACCTTGGCGCGCTTCTATGGGATAGTGATTATGGGAGATGGTCGGGTGAAAATTGAACACGAAAATCAGCCCGCCCCGCTCAAACGCCAGAACCATGTGTTCAGAATGGTCCGTGATGAGAATGGGAACGGAAACTTCAAGAAGCCGGTATGTTCTGGCCAGTTTAATCATATGGCGATCAAAATGCGCCAGAAACCCGTATCTGAGGTCCGGGTTGTCTCGGAGGCCCCACTGGCGCCGGGCATAGTCATAAGACCATCCGTTGCCCTCCCGGGGAAAGTCAATCCAGTCCGGGTGGCCGAATTCGTTCCCCATAAAGTTGAGATAGCCGTTCCCGGCCGTAGCCAGTGTGATGAACCGCACCAGCTTGTGAAGGGCCATCCCCCTGTTCACATCCATGCTCTCTTGTTTTATGTGCATGTGATGGTAGAGATCCGGCCCCATGAGTCTCAGCGCCAGCGTTTTATCCCCCACCAGCGCCTGGTCATGGCTTTCCGCATAGCCGATGCTTTTTTCATCCACCCTTCGATTGGTCAATTCGTACCACATCTCCCCCAGGGGCCAATCCTCATCGCGCTTTTCTTTCAGGATTCTGATCCAGAAATCCGGAACGCCCATTGCCAGCCGATAATCAAACCCCACACCGCCCTCTTCCCCGGGCGCGGCAAGGCCCGGCATACCGCTGATATCTTCAGCAATGGTGACGGCGGTTGCGCGTACATCATGAATCAGTTCATTGGCCAGGGTCAGGTAGGTAAGCGCGTCCTCGTCCACGTGATCGTCAAAATAGTCTTCATAGGATGTAAACGCTTTGCCCAACCCATGATGACGGTAGAGCATGCTGGTAATGCCGTCAAACCGAAATCCGTCAAAATGGTATTCATCCAGCCAGAATCGGCAGTTGGAGAGAAGAAAATGCAGGACCTGGGGCTTGCCGTAGTCAAAACAGCGGGACCCCCAGGCCTCATGGATCCCCCGGGGCCCCTCATGAAAATACTGGTACAATGTTCCGTCAAAACGGCTAAGGCCCTCCACCTCGTTGGCCACCGCATGGGAATGGACCAGATCCATGATAACGGACAGGCCCGACCCATGGGCCTGATCAATCAAAGCTTTTAAATCTTCAGGGGGACCGAACCGGGAAGATGCGGCAAAAAAGCTGGAAACATGATAGCCGAATGACGCATAATAGGGATGCTCCTGAATACCCATGAGCTGCAGGGCGCCATAACCCGCGTCAACAATCCTTGGCAAGACGTGTTCCGTAAATTCCCGGTATGAACCGGTTTTTTTTTCTTCCTGGGCCATGCCCACATGGGCTTCATAGACAAAAAGAGGGCCGGGCTCAGAAACAAACTCGGGATGGTTCCACTCATAAGGGTCCGGCGGCGACCACACCTGGGCATTGAATATCAGAGAGTCCGGATCCTGTACCACGCGCCTGGCATATGCGGGAATGCGGTCTCCTTCCCCGCCCTCCCAGCGCATGCGAAGCCTGTAAACCATGCCGTGCGAAAGAAAATCAGCGGGAAGCCTGATCTCCCAAACCCCTTGTGCATTGATTTTCTCAAGTTCAAAGTCCTCGGCCTCCCGCCAGTCCGTCATGTCTCCCACGAGAAATAGAGACTTCGCATTGGGTGCCCATTCCCTGAACACCCATCGGTTGTCCCGAAAATGAAGCCCGAAAAATTCGTGACCCGACGCGAAATCTCCCAGACCGATCCGTCCTCCCTCTGTCAGCCTGTCCCGCATCTCTTTCGCCAGGCGCATCCGGGCTTGAATGCTTTTCTTATAGGGCCGAAGATACGGATCGTTCCGCAATCCGCAATCCGTAATCCGCAATGGAATTTTTTCAGTCATTGATCAAAGGTCGCTCCAGCATTTTTTCGTAGAGATCCATGTACCTGCGCGCCGTAACCGAATGGTTGAACGCGGCTTTGCTTTGGCGCATCACCCGCGTGATTTCCCTTGTTTTCAGATGGACAGGCAGATTGAAAAATCCCATGGCCTGATCAATGGCCCATGACAAACCGTTTGGGTCGAATGTCTCAAACAAAAAGCCGTTTCCCGTCTCCTGGGCCACATCCATTTGAACCACGGTATCGTGGATACCGCCGGTATCATGGGCCACCGGCAGGGAGCCGTAAATGGGGCCGATCATCTGCGGAAGACCGCAGGGTTCAAACAATGACGGCATCAACACAAAATCAGACGCGCCAAAGGCAAGGCGGGAAAGGTTTTCATCAAAATCGCAGAGCACCACTCGCTCCAGCAAGTTATGGTGCCAGTTGATCTCCCGGAAATACTTTTTGAACTCACCGTCCGCCACAAATACAATCTGCAGCTGCTGATCCCAATAACGGCTCACCACATCATATAGAATATGGGCCAGCAACTGGCACCCCTTTTGAATCGTGTCCAATCGCGAAGGCCAGAATAAAAGGGGCGCATGATCATTTTGTATCAGCCCCAGTGCGCCTTGAAGCGCTTTTTTGTTCTCTCGTTTCCCCACCACGTGGGTGTCCGCATTATATTTACATTTTAATTTTCGGTCCAATTTCGGATCATAGGTTGGGTCAGGGGCGTTGATAATGCCCGCAGCGCATCCGGCTTCATATTTGGCGGCCAACTCTCTTCGAAGGGATTCTCTCACAAAAGCATGTTGCCCTCTGACGATCTCCAGCAGGAATGTTTCGCTCACGGTATTGACAAAATGCGCGGCAAAAACGCCACTCACCAGAAAATCTACCAGATTGTGATCCCGGACCTGCCCGTAGTCCGAAGGGTAGCCATCATAGAAAAGGTGCTTCCAGAAGGATGCCGCGTCAATGCCCCGATCCTCAATATAATGCATCGGACGCTGCACCGTATGGATGTTGTGAATGGTAAAAAGACAGGGAATTTCGTGCTGACGGGCCATGGCCGGAATCAGGCCGGTCATCCAGTCGTTGCAGTGAATCAGGTCGGGTTGTACCCGCGGAATGATATTGTTGATCACTTCCCGCTGAAACGCCAGAGAAATTTTTCCGTTTTCATTCCCGTAATCAGAGTACACCCGATCCAGATAAAAAAAGGCGCGGTCTTCGGCCAAATGAATTCGTTCAGCGGGCATTTTGCGCCGAATGGCATCCAGCTTCTTGATCTGAAGGGGAGCGATACCCGCACCGAACATGTTTCGGTAATCGGGCAGGGCCACATGAATATCGGCCCCCAGCTCAAACAGGGCGCTAATGAGGGTTGCCGAAACATCGGCAAGCCCCCCCGCCTTGGCGGAAAGATTGTCGGCAATGTCTCCCATTCCCTTGGGAAGGTAGGTCACTTCAGGCGTTACCAGGAGGATGGTGGGGTTGGCCAGAAATGTATTCATGGTGTCTACTGCTCCTTTTCGGCCTTTGCCCAGGTCACAAAACCGGGCGTACCTTTGATGAGCTCATCCCCTCGCGGCGTCACCCGGGCCGAAAATCCGTACTGACCCGACGAGGTACAGGTTAAGTGGCAGGTGTACAAATAAGACCCATTGCCGCGGTCTTCTCTGACTGTCATCAATTCAGTGTGGCTTTCTGAAATGGTGTCAAGGGATTGAACGCTTCCGTGATAGAGCTCCACATGGACTTCATCGGGTTTCAGCTCTCCCAGGTGCACCTCGGTGTTCACGGGAAATACGTCTCCCACACGGATCGGATCATTTCCGCTTCTCTCACATACCGGCGGCGAAAGGGAAATGTCATCCCATTTTGAACGATATCTTTCGCGTAGGTCCGCCATTTTTCGGGCCCCCTCCCCATTTTGATCCAGCAGCTCACCATATTTTCTGGATGCGGGAGAATAAAATCTCTTTTCATACTCTTCCACCATGCGAAGACTTGAGAAATCGGACAGGATCATTTTCATGGACGCTTTCATCATTTCCACCCACCGAAACGGCACGGAGCCGCCATTTCGGTCATAGAAACAGGGAATCACTTCGTTTTCCAGAACATTATAGAGCGCATGGCTGTCCACAAGATCCGAATCGGAATGCGCGTCGTAGTCCTCTCCTTTTCCGATGGCCCAGCCGGTTTCCTTCGTGTACCCTTCGCACCACCAACCATCCAGGATACTCACGTTCAAGACACCGTTTACCGCCGCTTTCATACCTGACGTGCCGCAGGCCTCCAGGGGTCGCCTCGGGGTATTGAGCCACACATCCGCCCCCTGAACCAGAAGCCTGGCCATATGTATATCATAGTCTTCCAGAAGAATGATTTTGTGGCGCAACCGCTCATCGGCCGCGTGCTTGAAAATATGCCGGATCAAGCCCTTACCCTCTTCGTCCGAGGGATGCGCCTTTCCCGCATAAATAATCTGTACCGGCCGTTCTTTATTACCAAGGATGTCATTCAAGCGATCCAGATCGCGAAGCAGAAGATTGGCCCGCTTGTAGGTAGCAAAACGGCGGGCAAAGGCAATGGTCAACACATCCTCATCCAAAACCGTTTCAGCCGCCGCTACGACCTGTTTGGGGGCATTTCGCCGCTCACACTGCTTTTTCAACAAAAGTCTGCTATTTTCGATAAGACGGTTTCGACTTCGTTTGTGTGCTTCCCAAAGATCTACGTCATTGATGCCGTCAATTTCCTTGAGGCTCTCTCCCTTCCTCGAATACCGATGCCAGTTCATCCCCAGACGCTCCTGAAAAAACATGGCGTTGTCCCGGGATACAAAAGAGGGGATGTGAATACCGTTTGTCACATGACCAATGGGAACCTCCGCCTCGGGCCGATGGGGCCACACATTTCGCCACATGCCGCGGGCCACCTGACCGTGAAGTTCGCTGACCCCATTCATATACTGGCTCATGCGCAGACCCAGAACAAACATGGAAAATTTGCTGTCTATTCCCGCGCCCTCATGCTGACCCCATGTGATAATTTCGTCCGCGGAAACGCCCAACCGTTTTTCAAATTGCAGCAGGTAGGGTTTCACCAGCTCCAACGCAAATTCATCATGTCCTGCGGGAACCGGCGTGTGGGTGGTAAACACAGTAGTTCGGGGAATGATTTCCCGGGCCGTCCGAAGATCAACGCCATAGGCCTCCATGGTCTGGGCCAGCCGCTCCAGACAGGAGAATACCGGATGACCCTCATTCATATGAAAAACCCGAGGTAGAATCCCTATGGCTTTCAAAGCCTGAACGCCGCCGATTCCCAGCAGGATCTCCTGGGCAAGGCGGACCGATAACTCGGAAACGTACAATCTCGCCGTTATTTCGCGAATATGGGACGGATTTTCCCGCAAGTTGGTGTCCAGCAGATAAAGCGGAATACGCCCTACGGATAGTTTCCAGACCACGGCCTTTATATCTTCCACCGGCCCGGGAATCGTGATGCGTACTTCTTGGCCCAACTCATCCCGAACTTTTTCAAGGGGAAGATGATAGAGATCCGTGTCGGGATATTCTTCCTGTTGCCAGCCGTCCTTATTGATTCGCTGATGAAAATACCCCTGTCGATATAAAAGACCCACCCCCACCAGTGGGAGTCCCAGGTTTGAAGCGGCTTTAAGGTGATCGCCTGCCAGGATTCCCAAGCCCCCTGCAAAAATGGGAAGGGTTTCATGAATTCCGAACTCCATGGAAAAGTAGGCGATGTCACCATCCTTTTGGTATGGTCCCCCGGAAACGCCCGTAAACGGGCTTTTAACCCTGGATTCAAAAAGTTCTTTTACACGGGCCTGGTGGTCTAAAAATCCCGGATCCCTTGACAACGCTTCAAGTCGAACCTGGGGAACATTGGCCAAAAACAGAACCGGGTTTCCGCCTGAACGCTCCCACAGCTCCCGATCAATGCGCCGAAACAGCTCTTTGGCGTCCAGCTCCCAGCTCCACCAGTAATTTCCCGACAGCATCTCCAGAAAAGAAAGGGGTTCGGGTATATTGGGTAACACCTGAAAGGTTTGAATATGGTTCATTTCGTATTTATCTCCTGAAAAAGCTTTTCGATATTAGCTTTTGGATAATACCCCAGCTCAATGGCGTGCGGCAGTTTGCGCGTCCGCTTGCAGCCGGTGGATGTGCAGGTTAATTTTTTAGAATGTAAAAAAGATCAGTTACCGCAACATTTTTTATACTTTTTACCGCTTCCACATGGACAAGGTTCATTGCGTCCCACTTTCTTTTCAGCAATCTTTGTTTTTATTGGATTCAACAGTATTTCTAAGGCTTTAATATCCTCAGGTTTATCTGGTTCCAATTCAATTGTATATTTCCAGCCGTTTTCATCAAATACTGATTCTAATTCTTTCACTCTTTTTTCTGTTTGTACAGTCACAACAGCGGGATTCTTTTCCGTACCCAATTTCGCTGTCTTCTTACCATCAAATATTTTTTTCATTTTTTCAACCTCTAGGTATTATATGGATTCATATACCGCTATGGAGCAATGAAGTTTAAAAGTTGAGATGTCCTCCTTATCCCTCTGCAAGCTGGGTAGACCGGCTTTGGCACGAAGCCTTGAGTGACCGAGACACCGGTTTTCTGCGTTGTGACGTAACCCCACTCCGGTGGCGTGAAACCCAGCATCGAACGCAAAACCACAATTGCAATCGGCTCAGAGACCGTAACGGGAAACACCTTATTCGGATCAAATTGTGAAAAGCCTGCGGTTGCAACCTTCAACGCTTCGTACCCGCGCTCGAAGACCGGATATTCAACAAAGCCGGCCCCCTTTGGTAAGACAAGGAATTCCGACTCCAGGCATGAGAAAACGGCATCAACATAGCTTTCAGGGTCCTGGAAGATGACATCAAGGGAAACTTCAAAAGGAAATGTCGGCATATTCAGCTCCATATTCTGCGGCGTTTTCGTGTACGGCGAACAAAGGCATATCATTCGTTATCGCTGCCCCGTCGTACTCCATGCACTTTTCAACTTCAGCCCATCCACCGAAGCGTTTGAGCCAATCAGCCACTTTTCCGATGCGCCTTGTTACGGGTTCTGTGTTTCCCCACTCAAGGCGCAGGGACCAGATGGCCAATCGGATCAAATGCCCATAGGTGACGCATCTGATGTCGCCGGACGTCGGCTTAACATTTCCGGCCCTGAGCTGATCCAAGTCTTCGTTAACAATCCGAGCGACTTCATCCGGTGAATTCGCCAACCACTTCCGTTGCATAGCGCCGGTTTGCCGGCAGATAAACACGGTATCAATAATCGATGAGCCTGTTCCGTTTATGTGGATTGATGCGCCCATTTCCGCCGGACAGGGAAGCGACGCCGAACAGGTCAATCCAGCATCAAGGATAGCCACTGCTACGGGAAAGTACGCTTCAATATTGTTGTGGTGGTAGGTGAATGCCAGAGGGGATCCGGGCTTTAACGCTTTAGCCATACGTTGAAAAACAGAGGAAAGACCCTTTGTGAAATGATCGATCCCACGCCCCATGTTAACATTGCCGGTCAATTCATTGGGTGTACGGGTAGAATCGGCGTTGAATGCGCCGGCGTTTTGACCCACAAGCTTTCTGAGCCAGACATAACAGAAATCCATGAGCTCCGCGTATTGGACATTACCAAAATAGGGAGGATCGGTAAAAACGGCATCCAGTGAAGCATCCGGCAGTCTGCAGGACGCAGCGTCTTGGCATGAGATATCGACAACTCGTGCGGGAGTGGAATCATCACCGTTCAAATGGTCGCCGATCCATTCTCCGTCGACCGGAACGATTCTCTTTGACCGACCCTGAAACCTGACTTCAAAAGGATGATCGCAATAGGATTTCGCTTTTTTGAACTTTTCGATAATATTGGCCCATCCGCCGCTGCCTACACATATGCTGCGGCCCGGCTCCATTATGCCGATGAAATTGGACTCGCATTGAATCAATCCTACCGGAAAACCGTGAACGGAAAAAATATCTAATGACTTTAACGCCCTCGAGTCATAACGGCAAAGCATGTTCTGGTAGCGGAGCAAGTCGGAAAGGTTCGTTGCCAGCGCATTGCGTACACGCTCATCGGGTATTTTTGCGATCATGCGAGCAGAAAGTTCCAAGCCGAGAAGCTGACGGTTATTGAACATTTCCCGATAACGCGTGTATCCCCAGCGGTGCAGGCGGTCTGTTTCGTCACCGCTTGGAATCTCATCGTCGGGAACATATTTCGGACGCATCCTTGACCAGCGCCTCTCGATCTCTTTAATATTCTCCAAATCGTGATCATCAGGTTTTTTAAAGAATCTGCCGGTATGGGATGGCTTGCATCTTGAACAATGGTATTCCATTGCAAAGAGACGGTGACGCGGTGCGCCAAGACCGGCATCAGGGTAACGATTGTCAGCACCACACGCTGAACATCTGCAACGACTTCGCTTGGCAGGCCCTTTCAACAATAGTTCCGTAGCGCATTTATCACAGTGGCCTGGCTCTTTCCGGTCGCTTGTTTCGGTCAATTCTCCGCAACAGGGGCAAATAAAAACGTTCTTGGGATGTCTGGAATCCGCGGAAAGAAGATATCCGGGAAACAAGTCTATATCCTTTCCACATTGACGACATGGGGTTACTTTCACCCAAAGGAAGTATTTGACATGGGCATCGTTGGATCCGCAGAGCGTACATCGTGTTCGATAAAATTGACCAATCTCTTTTTCCATTGTTCTGCGAAGGGACTCCGCAGCCTTCGTATAAGCGTCAAGATTTAGATGTTCGATTTCCTGCTTAACGATCCAATAAGACATGGGGTTGATGTCAAACCCGGTGACATCGCATCCAACACGGTTTGCCTCTATGATCGGCGTACCCCCACCCATGAATGGGTCAGCCACATGGCGACCCGAAAGGTCGTTTGAGTTGTAGAACACATCCCGGAGCGGCTTTTCCGAAAACTCGGCCAGAAGCAAGCCGCGAAACAAAGAGCCCGGTCGCCTTGCAAACCATTTATGCACTGCAATGACCGGGCGATAGTTCTGCTGAATTTGCTTTTCCCGAAGCGCCAGGTCCGCGATAAACGGTATATCAAAAAGCTTTTCTATCATCTATGTACTACCATTCCTTGTTCTTGCATAATACTCGCGGTGCTGACCGGCACCGCGATTCACAGCGGCGCAGCCGCCGTGAACAATTAATTATACCGTTCCGGATATCATTCCGTTTATAATTTTATCTGTCTAGATACGCAACTTCATGTCAATTCGTGGACAGGGGGACATCCTTAAATGCTTAAATATCAGTGCTTTCGAATAAAGTTATTTGATTAACTTAAGGCGTCCCTCACCATCTGTATTGACTGGTTGGGGACTATGCCGCTCTTGCTGCCTCCGCAGCAACATGTCCTGCCAGTAAAGAAACAAAGGTTTTTAAATTTGTCAGCTGGGATAACTCTGTATATTCCCCTGTTTCAAGAGCCGTTCGCGGGGAAAGAATCACGGAGGCAGCTGAATACAATCTTTCCTGCACAAGCTTCCGACACAAAATATTGTAACGTTCCGCATATGAGGCATCATTAAACACTGGAAAAACAGGATAGTGCGGCGAGCTATTACTGACTGCTGAACGGGAACGTTCGCAGTCCTCAACCATCATTAACCATCCGGAAAATGGCCGCGCACTCTCTCCAAAGGCTCCTTCACGGTAGGCTGTCCACAAATCAACGGCGGTTCCAATAGCCTCTTCGGCCCGGTTATTGAAATTATTTCCAAATGAAGGGCCGACTTGACTTTTGAACTCAATAGCAGCAACAAGATTACGGTTGTTTATTACGAGCATATCCCAAATTTTGGTGGGGCGGAAAAAACCTGGAAGCGTGAGAACACGGCGTTCAAGGCATATATCTGCATGCTCGAGGCCGTTACGATGTACAATTTCTTTGACCAAATCCAAGAATCCATCCATGTTTTTACCAGCGGTAACGCCAGCCCGTTCTCCTTGATCAACTTTGCCGTTGGTGGATTGCTTCCGGCGTGCAGTCTCACGTTTATTCCAGAAAACTTTTACGGCATTCCGGGCTTTGTTTTCGAAATCAGCTAAGTCTATGCTCATACCTTTTTCTCCAATTTGCCACTGCCGCCGATTACAATTCGTTCACTGGGCGTAAGACCATATAAATCAAATGCGGCATTGTTGCATGTCTCCATATCTCCCAAATTTGCTGCAGCGATGAGTGCCTTTTTTGCTTCCACCGGGACATTTTTCCACTGCGGCAACCTGATGCGCCGCAGGTACTGGGCCTGGAATCTCAAATAACCGCCTCGCATTTTTGTTGAGTAAACCGACACGAATAGTTTGGCAATACCTGATTGGAGAACCGCTTGCAAGGCTTTCAAATTCCAATCATCAGATGTTATAAAATAGAGGTTATGGTGGGGATATAGCTGGCCAGCCTCGTACACAATATGGGCATCGCCCTTGATGTCGGGTATTAGTAATTTAGGACGATGTCTGAGTGCGGGATAAATACGGTCAATGGTACGGTACCAACATTTTGGGTTCTTCTTTGCACAATTTCTTTTTTTGATCGTATCGGCATGTAGCGCCAAGTAGTTAGCAAGCCTCGGATATTTTAATAAATCAACGAGGGATCCGTCGTCATTAAATGGGTTAATTACGCCAAGCCCCTGCCATTTAACGATTCCACTCCGAATGTCCTTAGTCTTTACAAGCGGCAACTTGCGTTCAAATTCTACGTCTAAGTTTTCGAATGGTTTTACAAATATTTTGTCGGCGCCGGTGGCCACGCCAATACCGACTTTACATCCGGACTCCTCAAGGGAAGGGAACTCAGCTTCAATCCGGCGGACAAGAGCCAACTGGTCAAAGGATTGGAGAATCCATGGTTCTCGATGCTTTGCAACCTCCGCCATCTCCGTTACACCGCTCCCCTCGGGGATCTTTTCCGCTTTCATTGCTTGAACAAGCGATGAAAGTGTATCTGAGCAAATTCGGGGTCTGTGTGCGATCCGGGTCAATCCTGATTTGGCCCGTTTGATAACGGTTATCGCGGGATAGGCGATTACTTCAGAGGTAAAAGCGGGTGTATCCATCATATCAACATAAAAGACAAGGTGATAATCTCTGGCAATCATTGCACGGAGTGGACCGCCATATTTGTTTTTCATCCATCGATCCGCGCAGATGAATCCCAAAATGCCGTTTTGGTCAAGACTAGTTAAACACCTCTCCATAAAAGGGATATAGAGGTCTGCGCGGTCATAGATCGTTAAATACCGCTTACGATACTCGGTCAACAGCATTTCGGGAATCTGCTCCTGACGAATATATGGCGGGTTCCCAACAGCATGCGTAAAAGTAAATGGCAACTCCGAAAGCAGAAAATCTCCCTCTATGATCCAAGTATCGACGAGCAGGCGTGCATCATTTTGCGATACGCCGTTATCGCTTAGCAAATCCAAAAGTTGGGCGCGTGTTCTACTAATGCTCTCACGATTTATTTCAACAGCCCGTATCGCATCTCCTAAATCTTTGATGATATCGCAACACTCCGCACCATTTGACCTATAAGATGCCAATAGCCGCTTGATAATGGGTAAAAGGAAATCGCCTTCCCCAAAAGCCGGTTCAATAAGCCTGTAATTATGTAATGCATGATCAACAGTGTATCCAACAAGATCTAAAATAAATTCTACAACCTCATGCCGCGTGAAGATCGCACCGCGTTCTTCTGCGTTTGCTTGCGCAAAATCCTTCACTGCATGGGAAAAATCCTGGCGGAATAAGCTTAGTTGCCTCAATTTATTCAAACCTATATCAAATTAAATTATTAATGCTTCAACCGCACAGTTTCTTCCAGACCCTCAACAGTTCACTGACACCCCATGCCTGGGCATCACAGCCCCGTTGTGTGTGGGGGAAATCCCCGTCCAGGATTTCAGGCACCTGGCCCAGACAACCGCTGTTGATGAGCCCGGTACTGCTGGAAAGCCACGACACGGCTGTTTTATGGGACGCGTCTCCATAGGTCTGGGCCCAAGCCTCGCAATAGGCGGGAAACAGCCATGTCCAGGCGGTACCATTGTGATATGCCGGTTTTCGCCGCGTGTCTTCATCACCCACATAATTTCCCCAATAGGGCTGGTGCGGGTCATTTAAAACGCGGCCGTTATGAACAATGGAAATGGGTACTCGAACGGGTCGATCCGCAAGGCTTCTGATGGCACCGGGAACCAGGAGCTCATTGCAGGCCTCCAGAATATGGCGACAGATGAGCGGATCCTGAACAGCACCCAGTGTGATGGCCAGAAGTTGGTTGGGCCTCAGGGAATCGTCGGGGCTTGCCGCTTTTGCAGCGCCACCGGGCACGGCATGAAGGCAATCCGACAGGTATTTCCCATTCAGCCGGAACAAATCCATAATGGATGATTGAACACGCGAAGCCAGAGCGCGCCAGTCATATTCACCCTTTTCCCCGTCCAGACCGGAGAGGACCTTCAGGGCATTATACCAGAGGGCCTGTATCTCGATGGGATAGCCCTCTCGAGGGGTGCCTGCGGGGAAATCCGTGTCCATCCATGTAAAATGCGCCGGACTGAAAACAAGGCCCGATTCCGGGTCCATTCTGACGCCGTTTTGTGTCCCCTGTATCATAAAATGGCCGATTGAATGCAGCACCTCATTAATGGTGTGCCGTCCCGCTTTTTCCGCCAGAAAAGATAAATTCCCTTCCTTCCGGAGGAGATCACCGCATGCCGCGAAAAACCACAGGGCCGCATCGGATGTATCCCGGTTTCCCGCATCCTCTCCATTAATCATGTTGGGCAGGGTTCCCTCGTGTTCAAATCGTCCGAACTGCCGGAGGACCGCGCGGGCCTCCGGCATCTTACCTGCGGCCACGAGGCCCCTAACAACGATCAGGGAATCCCGGCCCCAGTCCAGAAACCATGGGTATCCGGCGATGACCGTTTTCATGTCCCCCCGCTTGACCACATACTGGTCGAGGGCGTCATCGAGGGCTCTGCCCAATGATATGGTTTCTTTCTGGCGGAACAACCGGTCCAGGATATCACCGTCGACAGGGTCTTCCCCGGACCGCCTTTCCTCGCCTGCCTTTGATACCCCGGCCACCAATTCAAAAGCCTTTCCTCCTTCAAGAGACACGGAAAAATAGCCCGGGCTGAACAGGTCCGAATCCGCATCAAAACCCCGTTCCTCGTCCATGAAGTGATGTACCATATACTGCCATTCAGGCGCCGGCCGGAAAGTACCCTTTGATATGTGCACCGAAAGGCGCTGTTGCGGCCCGTGGGGTGAAAACAGAAATCCCGCTTTATCCGGCGTAGGGGTTACAGCGTCAGGAAAAAGGGTCTCACCTCCCTGATAAGCCTTAGTGGATTCATGAAAACTTCGCCACTCAACGTCTGGTCTCAAAATAATCTCAACGGGTTTGGCATCACTGAGCCGTCCTTCAAACCCTTGGGCGGGATCCCGGTAAAACACCATTCGAACCCGGTTTTCCCCAGGCACCATTTCCAGACATACCTTTAGAACCACATGTTCACCCTGCCCGGTTGGAACTCGGAAGCCCCAGCATCCCCGCGAATGCTCATCAAACGCAAACCCGTCAACACAGTGTGCATCCATGTCCTGGGAATATCCCTGAAACCTGACCCACCCCCGGCAGCGCGTCAAGAGAATCAACCGGCTTTCGGGATAGTCGGAATCCATGTTTGCCGCCAGCAGCGCATCATAGCGGCTGGGAAGCACTCCCCATCGGATGGGCGCCCGCATCATGGCACCACGCCGGTTTGTGCCCAGCAGAAGGAGGGATTTTGACGTCCCACTGGATCGGCCAAGACGCCTTTTCACAAGACGCTTCTCAGGCTCACACAGAAAGAGAAGCGGCGCTTCAGCATGTTCAGCGCGGCCGCGCTCAAAAACGCTTAGATCAAGGGTGCGGGGGGTATGGACCTCGGGTGTGGCCTGGGGCTTGAATAGAATATAGTGCTTCCCGTCATCCAGCCTAAGAGATGCCTCCGAAACCAAAACCGGCGCATTCTGTTGATCCTTGATATCGGCACGGAAACCCGTGTCAGCAGCGACCAACAGGAAATGCCCCGGCGGCACCATGACCTGGCGTCTTAAATCCCTCGGCCATCGCCATTGAACCACTCGGGATTCCTCACTGTGCGGATTCATTTCAGCGCAAAACCCCACCGGGTCCTTTGACAATCGAGACGCCATCTCATCCGGGTCAGCGGATTCAAGGTCGCCCAACCCATGATAATAACACCACACATCAAGGGCCTTGGCGCGCAATTGCTGGTGTTTAATCCGTTCAGGAGGCAAATTGGTCTCGTCCGGCAACATGGGAAGCAGCACCTCATCACTGGAATCGGCTGTCAGGCAGAGAACCTGACCCGGCATGAGCAAAACCCTGAAATGGCCTTCTGCCCGGTCAAGGGTCACTTTTTCACCGCCGAGTAAATCCGTCAACACATCACCTTCCAAGGGAGGCGCTTCCCTATCAACCCAGCACGCAACCGCTTCTTTATCATCGTCCAGGTTTGCTACCACCAGAAGCCATTTTCCGGTTGGTATGTGGTGCCGCAGCATGACCACATAATTTCCCACGCCGCACTGTATCATTTTTAAATCCACCCGGTCATGAAATGCCGGATGGTGTTTAAGGATCGCATTGATTCGCTGTATATTCTCTACCTGGTTGCTATCCGCCCCCCAGTTCAGTGACGGGGCCCCATGAACGTTGATCTTTTCAGTGGCATACCACTCCACCCCATTGGCAAATCCGAACGCTCCGTTGGGGGAAAAAAGGGCGCACAGGGCCGTTCGCATGCGGGCCCACACTTTGGATCTTTCCGCCAGTCGCAGGTTATCGTGGGTCTCCGCAAAATGAACCGTCAGCCCTTCGGTCCTTGAAATATCCATAGCTTCCGGAAGATATGTTTCGATCTGGTCCCGGGTGTAATTCTGAAACAATTCGGAATACGCCCAGTTGAAATTCCCTTTGCTTAAAAGGTTTCGGGTTACAGAAATTTTTCCACCAAGGCCTTCGTTCAAAAAGACGGTATCCGGATACTGTTCCCGGACAGACGCAATGATATACTGCCAGGCACGAACCGGAATCATATAGCCGGCGTCACAGCGAAACCCATCCACCCCACGGCGACACCAGGTCAGAAAAACCTCCGCCATGTATTGCCAGAGGTCTTTTTGGGTGTAATCCAGCTTGGTGAGGTCTTCCCATTTCACCCCCCACGCCCCCGGCACCTGAATGGCACCCTCCTGATCCCGAACCAGCCATGAGGGGTGCTTTTCATGAAGTCTTGCAGCCCATCCCGTATGGTTTATGGCAATGTCGATAAAGAGCTTCGCATTCCGCTCATGTACGGCATCTACCAGTTCAATAAACTGTTCTAAAGGCGTGGCTTTGGGATCGAATTCCGCCAGCGCCGGGTCAACGGATAAAAACCCCAGTGCGGCGTAGGGACTGCCGAACTGGCCCATCCGTCCGTAGGTGGTGGGCGTTGGGTGGACCGGCAACAGCTGAATA
Organism: uncultured Desulfobacteraceae bacterium; assembly: GCA_964412835.1. Classification (GTDB taxonomy): domain Bacteria; phylum Desulfobacterota; class DSM-4660; order Desulfatiglandales; family Desulfatiglandaceae; genus NaphS2. The sequence continues at coordinate 30,721 of CAYPQJ010000015.1, forward strand.
ATCCGGCATCCCAGCTCGGAAATAATGAAATCCAGCTTTCCGATAAGGTCCCTGAAGGTGCCGGAGGGGGGTATCACCGTATAGCCGGCTTTGTTCAACACCTTTATCCCGTCCGCCATGGCAGGTGTCGGTCCTGCACGGCCGGCGATATTGGGACCAAACTGCCTTACAAAAGCATTATAGACAATATTTGCGCAGCACGTTTCGCTAGGTTCCACGTTGATGGCAACATTTTGACCATCCGGCCAGATGGGCGTGGTTTCATTTTCTTTGAAAAAATAACACTTGGCTTCAAAATGCCCCACCTCGCAAAGGGGAATATGTATCCGAAAAAGTGTTGGTGAAACCCTTTTCATGGAAATGTCAAACCAATCCCTCTGCAAACGGGGTTCACCACAGCAAACCTCATCAATGATCTCACGCCGGGTGACCTTTGCGTGGCCCAGATTGGTGCGAATCCATGCGTTGCCTTTCAGATCTTTTGGCAAAGAAAGGCTGAAAACCTGCGCATTACCCTTGAACTGCAGACAGTATGCACCCGGCGCCGGGTCCTGGATCAGTTTATGGCTCATTGATGATTTTCCAGATTCCCTTGAATTGCTATTTAGTTTACCAGCAAAAACACTGCTGTAAAACAGGGATTCTGTCAAGGAAAAAAGGGGCTTTCACCCGTTTAAGAAAAGGTTGGTTGCGACATTAATATTCAAGGCTTGACAGGCACTTGGTGGTTTTTACTGTTAACCGGCGAGCACCGCTTTTAAAAAATCGCCATAAGCAACATTAATCTCCAGGTCCTTCTGGCCCATGAGCCCTTCAAGATCCCCCGTGTCCCCGGCGACCACCATCTTCCCATCTGCGGGAATCCGTCCCAGGAAGGGTACATCCATCGCCCGGGCCATTTTCTCTCCACCGCCCCGGCCGAAAAGCGGCACCTGCCCGCCACAATGGGGGCAAAGCTGCCCGCTCATATTTTCCACCACTCCCAATATCTTCATATCAACCTGGCGACAGAAATTAATGGACTTTCTCACATCCGCCAGGCTCATCTCCTGGGGCGTGGTGACAATCAAGGCTTCCGCATCGGGTATGGTCTGGGCAACGGTAAGGGGTTCATCCCCGGTTCCCGGGGGCGAATCCACCACCAGAAAGTCCAGGTCGCCCCATTCAATATCGGATACAAATTGCCGAATGGCACTGATTTTCATGGGCCCCCGCCAGATGACCGCCATATCCTTTTCCCCGAGCATCATCTCCATGCTCACGATGCTCAATTGCGGGGAAAAAGCGTAGGGTTTCACAACCCCTTCCTGACTCATATCGAAGCCACCCTGAACCTTCATGAGCCTGGCAATGCTGGGGCCATGAAGGTCCACATCCATCAATCCCACCTTCTTACCCTTTTTGCTCAATAAAAGGGCCAGATAACCGGCCACCGTGCTCTTGCCGACCCCGCCCTTTCCGCTCATCACCAGAATTTTTCGGCCCACCCGGGCCATACGGTCCGCAATGAGTTTGTCCTGTGCGTTCCGTTCAAAATCACCGGGGGTCATATTCTCCTGAACTGTTTCCAAATCACCCATACCCATTTTCCTTTCAGGGCCCTTTAGGGGGCCAGCCCAAAAAAAAGACACCCCCACAGTGAATGGAAGTGTCTCTTTTTTACTTTTAATCTAGAACTTTTTACAGTTCAAGCCATGAGTCGGAATAGAGCGACTGGCCCATAATTACTTTGGTCGTTTTGACATAGCCCTGCAATTCCTTTGACAAATCGCCCATATCAATGGCTTCCTCATCCATCACCTTATGAATCACTTCCACGACCTCCGGTTTTTTACCCCGGGCAATGGCGGTCAGCTGATCATCATAGGCATCTGAGATCACCGAATACATCCCTTTGCGCTCCAGCATCACCATAAACGTCTGATTCAAGATGGGGCGCAGGTGGTCCGGGGGACCATTGGAAATATTGGAAAGGCCGCAGGAGGACTTCACACCGGGAAACATTTCCCCCACCATCTCCTGATACGCCATAAGGCTCAATGCCTGCGGCTGCTGAATATTGACGGGGGTCACGATACCGTCCACAAAGATATCCTCATTGGGAACGCCCGCTTCATTGGCTGCGTACAACAGTTCCGCCGACAGGGCCATGCGCTCATTCTCATCCCGGGGAAGACCGTCCGGCCCCCACATGAGGGCGATCATGTTGGCTTTGTATTTCGCTGCAAGCGGAATCATTTTCTCATAGCGCTCGGGCCTGCACATGATGGAATTGATAATGGCCTTGCCTTTACACGCGGCCAGCCCGGCCTCCATGGCTTCGATGTTCGACGTATCAAGACAAAGGGGGATCTCGTCTCCGATCGCATCCTGGACCGTATTGACCACAAACTCCATCAGCTCCGGACCGCCTTTTCTGGCGGGTCCGAGGTTGATATCGATCCAGTCCATCGCCTTTTCCTTCTGGCGTTTGGCTTCCTCGGCAATGGGGCCCGGGTCCTTTTCCTTAAACGCCCTGCCAATAACCGTGTTGATCACATTTAAATTTTCACCAATCAATAACATGGGCACACTCCCTTTTTCTAAATGGTAACAATCAAAAACATGGGCAATAAGCTTGTTGTGTCTTTGGCGTCAGCCGGGCCAGGCCACAACAAACTCCAAAACGTCCTTCCTTTTTTACTGCATATCCTTCAAGTACTTGGGCAGGAGAGAGGCATCCCTGGGCCCAATCAGGATATCCCAATCGGGAAGGTCCTCTTCCATTTCTCCGCTGATGGCCGCCGCATAGCCCGGAATAATGATCTTCTTATGGGCAATTTTATCGGCAATACCACACTTCTTGACAAATATGGCCACTGCGTCACCGGAAAACTTCCCGGCGGCCCAGGCGGTCATAACGGACAGGCCTTCCGTATCCATGATGAGGAGCCAGCTGGGTACCCGGCTTCCCTCGATCTCACCGGCGACAATAAAGTATGTGAGAGAGAAATTCGTGGTAACGATTACCGGTGAGTTTTCATCGGGTGAACCGATCTCATAAATCCCTTCGGTCACGGTCATGGGCCGCTGCGGATCGGTGAAAATATTCAGCCGCTCGAGCAGCAGCGGGAAGAGACTTTCACCTTCAAAATCGGACAGCACCACGATTCCTGCGTATTTGGCGATCAGCATGGACGCAATAAGCGTTTCAACAGCCAAATTATCCGCCATTTCACAGGGAAAGGTGATGGTGGGAAACCCTAAAGACTTGTTGGCGGCCTTAAGCGGCGCCCTTCGAATGACCACCTGATCCTGTAACAGTGCTTTCACTTCTCTGGCGCCTGAATCCAGCACCAGATCTTTCAAGCCCATACCCGTCAATTTATCACTGAGGGCAATAAGGTCATCCAGGTTGTCCGCTTTGATTGCCAGGGGAAGCCCACTTTCCTTGGCCAGGTTTCCCATGTCTTCCACATTGTCATTGGTGGCCGCATAAATCAGCGGTTTCTTGAAGGCGCAACCCTCAAGGGCTGCCTTGATCACATCCGGCTTTTCGCTCATGAGCACCAGGCCGAATTCCGATTCCTCGGCGATTTTCCTGGCAACGGCAGCGAAGGCGGCCGCATCGCCGCTCACGTCTTTTAAAGCCACCAGTTCCGGCCTCAGGTTCAGCCCAACCCTTTCATACTGAAACGCATTCCAGGTCTTGAGTTTCGTGTCAAGGGCGCCCGCATCCACATCGGATGGCACCAGGGCCGCCAGCCCAGTAGGGTTGAAAAACGTCTTTTCATGCCTGAACATGACCGTTTCGCCGCCCACCTTGAAAGCCCTTGCACCCGCGCCGATTGCCACGGGCCGGATGGGTGGGGCCGAAGCCTCCGCCAACTGTTCCCTGGCTTCATCGGAAACGTAGGGGCAGGCATCCAATTCCGCCTTGCCGGCGGCAAGATTCATGGCAAAGGCCAGACATGTGGGAACACCACACTCGCCGCAATTGGTCTTGGGCAGCATTTTGAATATCGCAATTCCAGTTAATCCCATAATAGACTCCTAACTCAGAATATAATGGTAAAAGCCGAAGCGCGACCCCGTAGGAGCGCGCCCCGGCTCATGTTTACATCCTTACCCCACAATTGGGTCCATTTTCAGGGCGGGATGATCCTTTTCTTTAAGGTATGCCAGAACGGTTTCCTCATCCGTTCCCACGGTCTCATCGGCAATCCGATCGATGAAATCGGGCATGCCCAATTCCTCTCCACGAGCAACCAAACGGTCCCTAAGTTCTTCCTTCAAGGATTTGGGTATCCACACAATTCGAAAAAGGCCTCCGTCACCGGATATGAACTTGCGCTGGGTCAGGTTGAACTTGCCGTGACCCACAAACCCGGGTGAGGACTGACCACCGCCCATGACGCCGGCAAGGGTCGTGAACTTCATGCCGCATGGGGTCGGGCCGCTGTAATCTCGATGTACACTCATAACGCCGTTACAACCGGGCAGCACCGCCGCAATAGCTTCACAGCAACCGCAGGTGGTCATGGGATCTTGAACAATGGAGTATAAATTGTAGTGATCAATGGTCTGCCGGGATGCTTTAAAAACAAAATCATTAACACCCTTAAACTGGCCCAGAACCGGATCAAGAACCTCACCCTTTTCCACGGGCTGATTGGGGCCGGTGGGGTTGATTTCAAAGGAGGCCTTGCAATCCATCCAGTTATAGGCGCCGCAAAGGCCGGTCCGCTCGGGGCTGACCATGCAAACATGGCTGGGAGCAAAAGACTGGCACAGGGTACAGGAATAGAATGTTTCCACGCCTTCGTCAGTCATGTTCTCGACCCGCTCATCCCGGGTTTTGTACTCGGCCCTGGCCGTTTCCGTCAATTTAGCCACATCCTCTTTTTTGGTGTAAAGGGTCACCTGGACCTTGTCCAGAATGCTGCCGAAATCCTGATGCATTTTTGCATGCAGGATGACGCCGATATCCTTGATGGTAAAGCCCTTTTCAACGGCCTGATCACTGACCCTGATCCAGGAGATGTCCCGCTGCCCGATATGCATGATATACTGGGCATAGTTGATGAGATGGTGAATTTGCCGTTCCAGGATGGGCTCGAAATCGGGCTGCATTTCCCGGCCCGCCACCTGCACGAAAATACCCAAGGGGAGCTTCTCACCCTTTTTGACATCGCCCACATCCGGACCGACCACTTCCACCTTGCCGTCTTCGATCTCGTTCATCTCGGCCATTTTGCACAGCTCGGTGCACTGGGTCTTGCCGCCGCCCATCTCCATGTAGAGATCATCTTTGCGGACGCGCTCACCCTCAAATGCCGGACCATACGAAAGCGGAATCTTTATTTCGGACACCGTTACCTTAAGTCCACGAACCTCAACCGATTTCTGACACATGTCCTCATAAGCAACAGGCGACACCACGTGCTCGTAGGTACAAATGCCCGTGGGAAGAATCTCGGTAATATCCGTGTCGGCCAAAGTGGGAAAGCCCCAGTTTAC
>CAYPQJ010000016.1:0-35709 GCA_964412835.1 uncultured Desulfobacteraceae bacterium
TTTTCCGAGGAGAGTTCTTAGAAACAGGCTACGCAGCACATCAAAGAGGGTATCACGCCCACAAAGACCTACACGGCCAACGCCATCGCCCAGCACGACTTTCTGGATGAAGGCGTGAATTTTATCGAAAAACCCTTTATGGCAAACGTTCTGGCCCGGAAGGTCTGGGAGGTGCCGGACAAACCTGAAACGAGGGAAACAAAATGATCTATCTTTTCAAAGACCGGGATGCCACACAAGCGGAAGTCGGCGGCAAAGGCTATTCACTCATCAAAATGACCCGGGGCGGATTTCCGGTTCCGGCCGGAATGGTACTCAACGTCCGGTTTTTTGATGAATGGATTGATGCACTTATGAAAATGAAGGAACTTCATCTGAATGCATCGGATAGCGACGACCAACTGCTAAAAAAAACACTTGAATTGCAAAAATGCGCCAAAGCGTTTGCGTTAAGCCAAAGGCAACAAGCAGAATTGCATGAAAAACTGAAACAGCTCAACCCGCCTGAAAACAGGATGTACGCCGTGCGTTCCTCATCGCCGGAAGAGGATATGCAGGGAGCGTCATTTGCCGGAATGTACGAAACCTACCTGGGCGTGAGGACTGATCAGCTCGAAAAGCGCATCCGAGACGTATTCGTCTCCTGCATGGATTTCCGGGTGGTGGCCTACAAGCGACAAAAAGGATTCGACTTTACCCAATATGCCATCGCCGTGGTGGTCATGAGCCAGATCAATAGCGATGTGGCCGGGGTGGCCTTCAGCCTCAACCCATTGAACAACTGCTATGACGAGGTGGTCATCAATGCCAATTTTGGGCTGGGAGAGTCCGTTGTTTCGGGTGAAACCGTCCCGGATCAGTTTGTGGTGGACACCTGCAACCGGAACATCCTGTCCAAAAAAATAGGCGACAAATCGCTGGCGGTGACCCTTGATGACAACGGGGGAACAATCACCTTTAATAAGGAGACTTCAGCCCATGCGGCACTCTCCGATGAACAGATCCTGGCAGTTTCAGACATGGTCAAAAAAGCGGAGACCTATTACGGCATGCCCATGGATACGGAATGGGCCTATGAAAACAATAAACTTTACATGCTCCAGGCCCGCCCCATCACCGGCTACATCCCCCTTCACCCCGTTTTTCAGACCGAACCCGGCGAACCCAAAAAACTCTACCTGGATATGACCTTGATCGAACAGGGATTCCAGACGCCCCTGTCGGTCATGGGAACGGACTGTTTCAGGGAACTGACCGACGCCATGGGGGTATCGGCAGCAGGCATCCATGTGGCCGGGGAACCGGGGGATTTTCTCTATGGCGCAGGCGGCCGTGCCTATATCAACCTTTCAACGGAATTGCTCCTGGAGAGCCAGGATAAGACCGCCGGGGAATATGAGGGGCTTGATACCTACGCGGCCCAGGTGATCCGCGATGCGGACATGACGCCCTACCGCGTCCATTATACCGCCAAAGGCATTCTTCAGGGGATCAAAGGTCTTTTCCTGGCCGGTTTTAAATCCTACGACACCCTTCAAGGCATTCTAAAGGGGAAGAAGCATCCCGAACAACTGCGGGAGTTCATCGATAAAAAAGGTGCCGAATTCATGGAAGAGATTGATCGGCTCGACAGCGAACCCCTATCCTTCAAAGATTTTTCTCACCAGGCCCTGAGAAAACAGGCCGACCTGATGATCCATGTCACCATCCCCAGTCTGATTGACGCCGAGGCGGCAAAGGGCGGCATCAAAAAACTGATCGAGGAAGGTTACGGAGAGGCCCTTACGGATGAAGCCGACAAAATCGACCGGGGTTTGCCGCATAATATCACCATGGAGATGAGCCGCTGTATCTACGACCTGATGCGGTTGCTCGACCCTCAAGATCTTCAGTCGGTTGAAGGGCTCAAAAAAAAGATCCTGAAGAGAGACATGCCCGAAAAATTCTTGACCCAATGGGATGATTTCATGCATCGCTTCGGATTCAGGGGCCCCCGTGAAGTGGATGTCAAAACACCGCGCTACCGGGATGCACCCGAAATCGTCATAGAACAGATGCAAAACTACCGGGGCCTACCGGAGGAAGACTCTCCCCGAGCGATCATGGAACGTCAAGCAGCTGAAAGGGAGCGCGCATACGACATCCTGCTTGAGAAGCTTAATCCAAAAGACGAGAAAAAGCTGGAAAAACATTACCAAGTATTGGTCAACCTGGGTGGTTACCGTGAAATTCATAAATACTTCCTGGTCTATGCCGGTGAAAAAATCCGTTACAAGGCGCTGGATGTGGCCCGGCAGTTCATGGACACCGGCCGGTTGGATGCCGTTAATGACATTTTCTACCTGACCATGGATGAAGCACAGCAGGCCATTGATGACGAAACGCTCGACATACGACGGATGGTAATCCATCACAAAGAATACATGTCCATGGCTGAAAAGGTCGACAACTTCCCCCCCGTGATCGACTCCAGGGGAAAGATTCTCAGGCCGAAGCATAAGGAAGCAAAGCCCGGCGAAATCATCGGTGATCCGGTTTCCGCGGGGAAGGTCTCAGGCCGGGTGGTCATTATCAACCATGTGGGCGAAAAAGAGATCCACAAAGGAGACATTTTGGTGGCCAAGGCCGCTGATCCCGGCTGGACCCCTCTTTTCATAAACGCCGCAGGCGTTTTACTGGAAGTGGGCGGAATGCTGCAACACGGCTCACTCATTGCACGCGAATACGGTATACCCTGCATTGCCGGCATCCAGAAACTAACCGAACTTCTTAAAGACGGCGATCTTGTGGAAATGGATGGGTCAAACGGCATCGTCAAAAAACGCGCTTGAAGCAACAACCGGAAGAAGGAAACCTATGGAAACATTAAAGCAATGGGTACACCATAAAACCGAACTGGCCAATGCCGGTTCAATCATGATCAAGACACGGGTCGGGGATGTGCAATACACCGATATGGGGAAGGGCATTCCGGTCATTCACAGTCACGGATCTCCCGCCGGATGTGATGCGGGTCCAAGGGCATTCGGCAGACTCGCGGAGGAAGGGGGATTGCGCTTCATTACCCCCAGCAGGCCAGGGTTTCTAAAGACCCCCTTAAGCGTGGGGAAAACCGCCGTGCAACAGGCCGACATGTTTGTGGCATTGATGGATTCTCTGAAGATCGAAAACGCCGTCATTCACGCATGGAGCGGCGGGGGGCCGCCTGCCATCGAGGCGGCGAAAAAATACCCGGGCCGTTTTAAAGGACTGATTTTGTACAGTTGTCTTGCCCATCGCTGGGGCAACAAAGTCACCTTCTTTAAAAAAATGATCCTGAGCGACCCCGGTGAATGGGCCTTTACCATCATGCAGAAAATGACGCCGGAAGCATTTCGAAAAAAAACCTGCCAGGAAATGGGATTGGATTACGAATACCTGAAAAACATCCCCGAACGAATGGCATTGGTTGACTGCTTATATGATTTCATGTCGCCCGCCAGCCTGCGAAATGACGGCTCCTTCAATGACATGGACCACTACAGCAAAATTGACGATCCGGAGATGGAAAAAATCAGTATCCCCACCCTGATTACCTTCAGCCCATCGGATAACCAGATACCCATCTCAAATGCTGAAGTCGCTCACGAAAAGATACCCCATTCAAGGTTTATTCAATTTGAGCACGGAGGGCATATTCCACTTGCAGACCCGCGCGCCGATTTCCTTAATGGAGAAATGATCCAATTTATTCGTCAATGCCATGAAACCTAAATAGTGCCCATCCACAAATGGCCAATTTGCCCGATTTCGGCGTCAGGCTAAAATTATAATCCTCGAAATACTTCCATGTATTCCTGCGGTTACAATTTTAGCCTTCCTTGAACTCGAACAAATTTTCTCATTCGTGGACAGACGCTAAATAACGGGGTGCGATGATCGGAGATATGTCCTCCTCACCGCACGCATTTTAAAACTTTAGGCAATTCAGGACCAGGGCAGACTCCGATTCACCTTGCAGACCACCGGACCTTTTCTGAGGGAGGCAAAGCAGGCCATACACTCCTTGCAGGGGATGATGTCACGCGCCTTGCCGGCCAGAATCTTGCCGGCCGATTCGGGATCGGCAATCATCTGTCGACCCATGGCCACAAGATCCATCATGGATCCCTGAATTGATTTAGCGGCTATGGTATCGATTCCGAGCTTTCCCACACCGATCACCGGAAGGTCTGTTGCTTCCTTGACCTGCGCTACACAGGGAATATTTGCCCCGGGGGGCTGTTCTTTTGAAAAAGCGGAAGCGGGAATCAGTATCTTTTTTCCATCCTGCTCCTGCCAGGAACCCTGTGTAACCAACGATACATCCAACGCATCCACACCCGCTTCCGCAAGGGCTCGGCTCACCTCAAGACCATCTGCAAGGGTCTGCCCCCCCTCCACATGCTCGACCACATTGAGACGAAAAAGGATGGGATAGTTCATTCCCAGCCTTTCCCGAACCGCTTTGACCACTTCAAGAGCCATTGTGGCCCGCCCTCGGGCATCCCCCCCATAGCGGTCATCCCGCTGATTGCTGAGAGGGGAAAGGAACTGACTGATCAGATAAAAATGAGCACCGTGAATCTCCACACCGTCAAACCCTGCTTCTACCGCACGGGCCGCCGCATCAGCGAAATGAAAAACCATTGTTTCAATCTGTTTGAGGCTCATGGAAAAAGGCACAACGTCCGCCCTGAAAGCGAACCCGGAAGGCGATGCCCCCTGCATTTCCCCGCCGGCGGGAAAACACCGGGCCCCCGCATGGTTGATCTGAAGCACCGCCGAAGCGCCTGGTTTTTTAATGGCATCGGCAATCCGCGCCATACCGTCCACCTGTCTGTCTTCCCACAGTCCGAGACTCCCCGGAACAATGCGGCCATCCGCCTGCACCGAGGCGGCTTCTACGATGACGAGCCCAACGTCTTTTGCGCGTTCCTGATAAAATTGAACGACCCCATCCGTAACCTGCCCGTCCGGACCGCCACAGTTTGTGGTCAGGGGTGGCAGAACAACCCTGTTGCGCAGTTGCATTCCGTTGATGGTCAGCTGATCATGCAGTGTAGGCATTATGGTTCCCTCCTATGTCAATGATTTCGAATGAATCTTTATTCCACCGGCCTCAAAAACAATGCGGCCATATCCGATAACTCAGATTGATTCAGGCTCCTTGACTTCCTTAAGGATCAAACTTATAACTTCAAAATTACCGCAAGTAAAGAGAAGAATGACGATATAACAATGGAATGAAACCTTACAAAACGCTTGAAAAAATCCAAAATTCAAGGAGAAAACAATGCTATCTGATATCATTTCCATCTATGGCAGCCCCCGGAGAAAAGGGAACACGGCCATACTCACAAAAGAAGCCGTTCGCGGTGCTCGAGATGCGGGTGCAACCGTCGAGGAGTTTGTGCTGCGGGATCTGAAAATATCCCCCTGCCTTGAGATTTATGCCTGCAAAAAGGAAGGGGAATGCGCCATAAAAGATGACTTTCAGATGCTGCGCGACAAAATTCTTTCGGCAAAAGGGCTCATCATATCATCTCCCATATTCTTTTATGCGGTCAGCGCCCACACCAAGACCATGATGGATCGATTTCAATCCCTCTGGGTCCGAAAATACTGGATCGATGAAATGCCCTATGAAGCGCGGAATTTCAAGCGGAAAGGGCTTTTCATAACGGTGGGCGCCACCCAGGGAAAAATGCTCTTTAACGGTGTCCGGTTGTCCATGAAGTATTTTTTCGATACCCTGGACATGGCTCTTTGGCGAACCCTCGCCTATCGCGGCATCGATCTCGAGGGCGAAGTGAAAAACCATCCGGAGCATTTAAAAGAGGCCTACACATCGGGAATGGAACTGGCGGAGGGTCTTATCTAAAAATTGCAATTAGCTTTTGGCTATTAGCCATTAGCTTAAAGATCTCTAGTATTTACACAACTTCTGTCTATATTAAAGCACCCACTTTTCGATGCTAACCTATTTCACCGTAAATGGTTGAAATTTTATTGCTAATAGCTAATCCCTAACGGCTAACAGCTAATTGCATCTTTTAAATCTTATTCAATTCTCCCTCAAAAAAAATCCCACAATTTCTCATCCCGGCTGCGAAAATTTTCTTACACGATCTCAATTATTTTCATTGACAATGTTAATTTCAGCGTATATACATAATTATGTATATACACTTCGATTACCCCATGAAGAATTAGGACTTGCATCAATCTCGAATTCATTAGGTACACCCTAAACCCGGATTGAGCTGCCTGAAAAGGGCAGAGATATTTTGATTGATAAATTTTGTTAAGGAGGTTTGGCGTATTATGGATTTCTACCTGTTTGTTGAAGGACCGCTCCTCTGGATTGCCTTTATGGTTTTTATTATCGGCAGTCTTTTAAGGGCCGCTATGTTTTTGGTGGTCTCTACCAAGAAGGATAAGATCATTTATGAAAACTTCAGTTGGAAGTATGTTTTCACTTCCATTGTCAACTGGTTGCTGCCATTTAACAAGAGCGTCGCAAAGAACCCTGTATACTCCATCCTGGGCTACATATTCCATATCTGCCTTGTCATCGTCCCCATATGGCTGGCCGGTCACATCTCCCTGTGGGAAGAATCCCGCTTTGAATGGTCATGGACACCCATACCGGACGAGCTTGCGGACTGGATGACCCTTATTTTTCTGGCCATCGCACTGTTTTTTCTGCTCAGGCGCATTTTTTCCGCCGACATACGCCTTATTTCCGGATGTGCAGACTATTTCCTCCTTATTGTTACCGCATTGCCGTTTCTAACCGGATATTTTCTGACCCACGGAACTCTGGATAGCGTGGGGTTTTTGGGAGATAATATGACCCTCATTCATATGCTTTCTGGTGAGCTCATGCTCATTTTAATTCCGTTCACCAAGCTTTCACACTTCATATTGTTCTTCTTTTCCAGAGGCGCATCAGGCATTGAATTTGGTCGTAGAGGATATTCCATCTAAACCATCAGGACTATTTCAATTATTGGGGAGTTTGATTATGAGTGAAGAGATAAAACCCGATGAGATCGTAAACTTTTTGAAACCCCGGCTCAACGCCCGTTTCAAAATGTGGCTCAATATCTGTGCCCGGTGCGGGCTCTGTGCTGATACATGCCACTATTACAGAGCCCACGGAAATGATCCCAAGATGATCCCATCTTACAAAGTGAGATTTTTAAGAGAAATACTCAAGAAAAAGGGGAAAGTAGACCGGGATTATTTGCAAAAGGTTTACGATACCGTTTATCATGAATGTAACATGTGCCGCCGCTGTACACTTTATTGCCCTTTCGGTATTGATATTGCGCTCATGATATCTTTAACCAGGGCCATGCTCTTTTCACAGGGAATTGCACCTGAGGGTTTGGTAAAAGCCATAGATAATTACAAAGCGTTCGGAAACCAGATGGCGGTCACCGATGAAGACTGGGTGGACACAATTGAGTGGGTGGAAGAGGAAATGGCCGAGGAGTTGGTAGGATTGAAGATTCCCATTGACAAAAAAGGTGCAAAAATCCTGTATACGGTCAACGCTCGGGAACCCATGTTTTACCCCCAGGATATGATGGAGGTGGCGAAAATATTCTACGTGGCCGGGGAAGACTACACCTATTGCAGTAAACCCGGCTGGGATGACACCAACCTCGCCATGTTCTGCGGTGATGCGAAGACATCCAAACTAATCGTCGAAAATACCTTCAAACGGGCTGAAGAATTGGGGGTGCAACAGGTCGCGGTCACTGAATGAGGCCATGCTTTCCGAGCGCTTCGGTACGAAGCGCCTACCTGGTTGGGTTTTACCCCCAAACAAGAAGTCGTTCATTCGGTAGAATTATTTCATGATTATATACGGGACGGCCACATAAAACTGAAAGGGAAGATAAAGGAACCCACCACCGTGCAGGATCCCTGCAATGTGATCAGGAGTGGTGGGCTGGCTGAGAAAAACCAGCAGTTGGCTAAGTATCTTTCAGAAGATTTCCGCCCAATGAAACATCAGGGGAATTACAACTATTGCTGCGGCGGTGGTGGCGGTGCCATGCCCATGGGTGGGGAGATGAAAAAAGACCGCCTTAAATGCGGCGCAATAAAGGCCGAGCAGATCCGCGAAACGGGCGCTAAAATCGTCTTTGTCCCCTGTCATAACTGCATTGACCAGATTCGGGACCTTTCAAAGGAATATGATCTGGGTATCAAGGCGATCCACTTCAAAGAGGCCATCTCCGAACATATGGTTATTCCGGAGGAAATGATCCCGAAAGATGATGATGAATAGGGTCATTAGGACGGTGGCTGGAATAGTTGCGTCATGGGAAAACTCCATCGGTTTTTAAAAGTTCATTTCAGCCTTAGTTTCCGGCTGATTTTCTGGGTCGGTCTCATTCTGGCGGTGAGCATTACCGCTTGGGCCTACTATAATATCGGCCATCAGAAACAAATGGCCGTGGAAAACATTGTGGAAGGGGCAGACCGGCTGGGTAATACCATCAGATTAGGGGTCCATTATGCCATGATGATCAACTCTCGGGACGACATAACCCGGATCATCAAAAATATCGGACAGCAAGAAGGGATCGAAAATATCCGCATTTATAACAAAGCCGGAAAAATCAGCTATTCAACCAGGACCGGTGAGATGGATCAGGTGACCAATATCAAGGAGGAAGCCTGTTTTATCTGCCATAAAACAGATCCCCCCGCAGTCAAAATCAGCCGGACGGAAAGGACGCGCATATTTGATTCACCCAAAGGGGAACGGGTCCTGGGGATCATCAGCCCCATTTATAATGAACCGGGATGTGCCGGCGGTGCATGTCATTTCCATTCCGAAAAAACAAAGGTTCTGGGGGCATTGGACGTGGTGGTCTCATTAAAAAAGCCAGACAAGGAGATTTTCTCTTATGAAAGAGGCATTATCCTGATGGCTGTTTTTATTTTTCTGGGAACATCCGGCTTTATGGCCTTCTTTCTTTTGAGATTTGTAAATCGCCCCATCCGAAAATTGATAGAAGGAACACGGCACATCGGTCGTGGGGAATATGATTACGCCGTCGACTTGAAAAGAAACGATGATATCGGACATTTGGCCGATGCCATTAATCAGATGGGCCAAAAAATCGGTGAAAAGCAGGATGAACTCAACAAGCAAAAAGGGGAATATCAGAAACTCTTTGAGTCGGCTCCCTGCTACATTACGGTTCAGGACAGAGATTTCAGACTGCTGAGATACAATCGGGAATTTGCGGAACAGTTTGATCCCCATTCCGGGGACTACTGTTACCAGGTTTATAAAGGCAGATCTGAAAGATGTGAGGTATGTCCCGTTTTGAAGACTTTTGAAGACGGTAGGTCCCATCACAGCGAAGAAGAAGGCGTCAACAGGGATGGAACAAAATCGTACTGGATGGTTCGAACCTCCCCCGTAAAAAACAAGCAAGGTGAAGTGGTGGCCGCCATGGAGATGTCATTGGATGTGACGGCCATGAAACACCTGGAATCGGAGGTAGAAAAATCCGAGGAAAAATACAGGATTATATTCACCACCATACCCAATCCTGTTTTTGTTCTGGATCAATCCACCTTGAACATTCTGGACTGTAATGACAATGTCACTGCGGTCTATGGGTACCGCCAGGAAGAGGTACTGATGACGTCCTTTCTCAATTTTTTTGGACCGGGCGAGCGGAAACAATACTCATCACGGATGACGACATCCACGGCTCTTGATCGGGTGAAACATTATGGAAAAGACGGGCAGGTCATCTTTGTAAACATCCGTGTGTCATCCACCGAGTACCTGGGCGAAGGGGTTTTCCTCGTCACCATCAGCGATATTACCGAGCGCTTGCTGACGGAACAACAGCTGATTCAAGCGAGCAAAATGGCAACCCTCGGGGAGATGTCCACCGGGGTAGCGCACGAATTGAACCAACCCCTCTCCGTCATCAAGACAGCGGGAAGCTTCCTGAACAAAAAGGTCCTGAAAGGTCAGAAGATTGATGACGAAACCATGAAGACATTGACCGGTGAAATCAATGGCCAGGTGGACCGCGCCTCAAAGATCATCAATCATATGCGGGAGTTCGGTCGCAAATCCGATGTTGTGAGAGAAAAGGTACAGTTGAATGAAACCCTTAAACGGGCACTTGAAATCTTTCGCCAGCAGTTGAAACTGAGAGAAATCGAGGTGGTCATGGATCTGCAGCCTGATCTTCCATCTGTTATGGCCGATTCCAATCGCCTGGAACAGGTTTTTATCAACCTGCTGATCAACGCCCGCGATGCCATTGAGGCGAAGTGGTGGGGAAATGTTGATCCCAAAGATAACGCCAAAAAGATATTTTTGAAAACGCGTGCAAAAGATGGGATGGCCGTTGTCGAAATAGAGGATACGGGGACCGGGATTTCGACCGCAATCATCGACAAGATATTTGAACCTTTTTTTACCACCAAACAGGTAGGTAAAGGGACGGGATTAGGTCTTTCCATAAGTTATGGGATTGTCAGGGATTATGACGGGTCCATCAGTGTAAAAAGCCGAGAGGATAAAGGGTCCAGTTTTATTGTCCAATTCCCCATTTCAGGATCGATCCATGACTGAAAAAATTCTCCTGGTGGATGACGAGGAAAGCATTCGAACGGTTTTGGGGATCACTCTGGCCGACTATGGCTACGAGGTACTGAAAGCTGGAAGCGGTGGAGAGGCCCTTCAACTTTTCAGAGAACGAAAGCCCGCCATCGTATTGACGGATATCAAGATGCCCGGGATGGATGGCATTCAAGTCCTTCGAAAAATTAAAGAAGAGAGCCCGGACACGGAAGTCATCATGATCACCGGACATGGGGACATGGAATTGGCCATTTCCAGTTTAAAATGCAACGCAACCGACTTTATTACCAAGCCCATCAATGATGATGCACTGGAAATCGCGCTCAAACGGGCCAACGAAAAGATCTTCCTCAAAACGAAGATGAAAGAATACACGGAGAATCTGGAACGGCTCGTGGAGGAAAAGACAAAAGAGCTGCTTGGCGCGGAACGGTTGGTCGCCGTGGGTCAGACCGTGGCAGGGCTTGCCCATGCCATCAAAAATGTCGTCTCCGGCCTCAAAGGTGGCGCGTTTGTTTTAGAGAAGGGAATTGAGCGCAACAATCAGAAGTATCTGTTGCAGGGTTGGGAGATGGTCAAAGGAAATCTGGGGAAAATCGGGAATATGACCCTGGATCTTCTTAATTACAGCAAAGAACGTATTCCTGAATACCAGCCATGTGATCTCAACCAACCGGTCAGCGAGGTCTTTGACCTGATGTTCCGGGAGGCCGAAAGACGCGGCGTGACCCTTGAAAAAAGCATGGATAAGCGTTTGCCTGAAGGGTGGTTGGATACGGAAGGGATTCAACGCTGTCTTTTGAACCTGGTAAGCAACGCCATCGACGCCTGCACCGATATTTCATGCATCCACGGAAAGGGCCATGTGATGGTCAAGGCTTTGAAAACCGATGGTTGGGCCGTGGAATACCAGGTCATTGATAATGGTTGCGGTATGGACAAAGAGACTGAGAAGAAAATATTTGAACAATTTTTCAGTACAAAAGGATCCCGCGGAACCGGCCTGGGGTTGATGATCACCAAAAAGATCATCGATGAGCATAGAGGATTTATTGAATGTGAATCCGAAAAAGGAAAAGGCACCCGGTTTACGGTTCGGCTCCCTGAAAAGGAGAATTTGCCGGATGCAGGTGTCTGCTGAATTCCTTAACAGCCCTTGAGATAAAGATTTTATTAATCGTAACCCAATTAAGAAGGAGCGCTTTATGGTAGAATACAAAAACATTCTATTTTGCACAGACCTTTCAGAGGACGCGAATATCGCTTTTTTTCACGCCCTCGACCTGGCCAAAAAACATGATGCAAAGCTGCATATTCTTCATATCCCCCATTCATCCTATTCCTATTGCAGGCATGTGGTGGATGAGCATGTACCGGAGGGTTCAGAAGGCGGGGAAGCTTTCTTTAATGAGGAAATAAGAGCGAAGGCTGAAGAGGCGCTCAAGGAACAATACCTGGATAAAATGGGCGATATCAAAAACTATGAATTTGTGGTAAAGAGCGGGTCTCCTGATGTTGAAATCATCCGTTATGCCAGAAAACACAATATTGATGTAATCGTCATGGGCGCTCTCGGAAAATCCGAAGCAGAGAGAATTGAACATGGAAGCACTGTCGGCAGCGTATCAAAATATGCCCACTGCCATGTCATTGCCATCAGAAACCCGGTGAAACAGTTTACATTACCCGGGAATATGTATTGAATCTAAGGGCTGGAATATCAGACCTGAAACCTGGGTGTAGGTGGACCTATTGATGAAGGAGTCGAGAAATGGCCAAAAAAGTCCTTGTCGTGGATGATGAGCTGGATATGAGAACATTTGTTAGTACGCTTTTGGAAACAAGCGGTTATAAGCCACTGACGGCTGTGGATGGAAAAGAAGGCATGGAGGTTGCCCGCAAGGAAAAGCCCGCTGTGGTCATACTGGATGTGATGATGCCCAATGAAAGTGGCATCGGAATGTATCGTGAGCTCAAAAGCGATCCTGACTTGAAAGCGGTGCCCGTTATTATGCTATCGGCACTCTCCAAAAAAACTTTTTTCCATTCTCAAAAAGTCCTGGACGAGTATAAGGGAGAGAAAATCCCCAAACCCTCCTCTTACATCGAAAAACCACCCGAACCGGACGAACTTTTAGAAGCCATTCAGAATTGTCTGAAATAAGGGGACTTTTACACCTTTGGAATTTTGTTCAGTATTTTTAGGGGGCGAATTTGCATCGTAAAAAGACAAAGAATGTGGTTGATAAAGAATCTTCAGGATACTTCATCAGTACCGTATCCAGGGAAGTGAATCTCTCCCAGAAAACCATCCGTGAGTACGAAAAAATGGGGTTGGTGAAACCCAGGCGAGAGCCAAGGACCAATAACCGTATATACTCCGATTTCGATATTGCTCAGATACGACAGGTTTCCCATTTGATCCATAATGAGGGATTTACCTTACCCTGTCTCAGGCGTTTACTCCAATTGGCGCCCTGCTGGAATGTCTTTGATTGTGATGCGAAAGAAGAGTGCTCTGCCTATAACGCCCCTTATATGCCCTGTTATGAAACCAGAAAAACAGTGGAAACCCGTTGTGATGATTCCTGCGATCATTGTGCCATTTATATAAATCGCTCTAAAAAGCGGTCTAAGATTTTGGAAAGTCCCATCCCAAAAGAAGCGGTGAAGAACCACGAGGATTAGATTTTGAAGAACCCGGCACCCTACAGCCAGATGCATGAGGATCTGAATGAATCACCCATCAAGCACGAAGCGATCAAAAGCGAACATTCATGATTCCATCGGGAACAACAGTACTCTCCTTGATTTAGGCTACAGGGGCGTCATAGACCTGTTGCCTTGCTATCTCTCCATACAGAACCGTGCCATGACCATTTTATTTACCAATGAGAATTTCAGGAAAGATTTTGGAGATGGCACGGGAAAGCCTTGTCACCAGGTCTATAAAGGGAGCAGTGAAATCTGCAGCGCCTGCCCGGTGCGAGAATCTTTTGGGGACAAGCAGGTCCATATCAGTGAAGAGAATGTTCAATTATCCGATGGAGAAGTGGCCCAGTTGATCGTGTATTCGGTTCCGGTTCTGGACATGCTGGGCAATGTGGAAGCGGTCATGGAAATGTCCACAAACATTACCAAAGTGAAGAAGCTGCAACAGGAACTGGCATTTCTGGGGCAGTCATTTGCAGTTCTGTCCCACGACATGAAAAATATGCTGGAAGGGTTGCATGGGGGGAGTTACGTCATTGAAGAAGGGTTAAAGGATGGTGACATCGCCCTTGCCGGCAGAGGATGGGATATTGTAAAAAGAAACATTGGCGAGATTTCCAATATTGCTCAGAATATTCTGTACTCCGCCAAAAAGCGAGATATCAAATGCCATAAGGTATCCCCGGGGGAAATTCTAGGAGATGTGGTGAACCTGTTTCGGGAAAAAGCGGGCACCATGAATATCACGCTTGAGTATTTTTCGGATCCGATGCTCCCGTCCGTAAATCTTGATCCCTCCAGTATGCGCCGGGTTTTGAGTAACCTCATCTGGAATGCTTTGGAAGCATGTAAGCTCGATAAATCGAAGGATTTTCACAGCGTAATGGTCAGGGCCGATTTCCATGACCGATTTCGTTGCAGATTTGAAGTGGAAGATAATGGCGCTGGTATGGATGAAAATACCGTCGAGAAGATATTTAAAGAATTTTACTCAGAAAAGGGAAGCGATGGAACAGGCCTCGGACTTTTTGTAGCGAACAAGATCGTTCGAGAACATAATGGGAAAATTGAAGTATTGTCTTCTCCCGGCAAAGGGAGCACGTTCAGGGTAATACTGGCGATAAAATAACCCCGAGCTGTCTAAAACTATTGCACACCCTCTGGGGACGAGGAGAAATTTATGGAAAAGATTGCGAAAATCGTTATTGTGGATGATAATCATGATTTACTCTTCACCATGGAAACATTTTTATCACGGAATGGGTTTGAGGTTCTGACGGCCGATGACGGTCGAAAAGGATTGGACCTGATAAAAGAGGTCCATCCCGACCTTATTCTCTTAGACATTATGATGGAAACCACCTATTCAGGGCTTGACGTATGCAAAGGAATTCGATCAGATCCTAACCTGAAGGATATTCCCATTATCGGCATATCGGGAATCGGCGATGAAATGGGCATCCAGATTGACAAATGGGGAGATGACGACTATTTCAGTGTTGATGAATTCTTTGAAAAACCGGTGGACCGGGAAAAACTCCTGGAACGGATTAAAATCCGATTGAAAAAAGGGGTCATCAAAAGAGGCCCTCCGGACATGTAAAACGCTATCCCGCAGGTATCCCATACCCATGAACGATCGTACCCATTCTTGTGATTATAGCCCTTCTGTTGTTCATACCAACACTGTCAACATTTATCTCAAAAACGAAGACACCTCGACCTTAAAACCAAAGCAAATTCATTCTGGAGAAGAATATGGACTTTGAACTATCATCGGAACAAAAAGATATTCGGCAGGCCGCAAGGGAGTTTGCCCTGGGAGAGCTTAAAGATATTGCAGGGGATTGTGATCAGTATGAAAAATTCCCACCCGAACTCATCAAAAAAGCGGGCGAACTGGGATTCCTGGGCGCATTCATTGATGAAGCCTACGGCGGTGCCGGGCTTGGTTTTCTGGAACATGCCATTATTCTGGAAGAATTCTGGCGTGTGGACCCCGGTTTGGGCCAGCAGTTGTGTTCCGTATCATTCGGCGCCGAGGAATTCCTGCTTTTCGGCACTGAAGAGCAGAAACAGAAATTCCTGCCCCCGGTCGCGGAAGGGAAATCCATCATGGGATTTGCCATCACGGAACCGGATGCGGGCAGCGATACCCTCTCGGCAGCCACCACTGCCGTCCAGGACGGCGATGAATACCGAATTAACGGAAACAAGGTCATGATTGGAAACGGCTCCGCGGGGGATTTTATTCTGGTCTTCTGCCTGACGGATCCGGAGGAAAAACGGAGATCCGGACGGCACAGCATCATCGTCGTTGAAACAGACCGGCCCGGATACGAAGCGGATCCCCTGCACGGAAAAATGGGCCTTCGCGCCTCCAACACGGCCAATATCTTCCTTTCCGATGTCCGCGTACCGAAGGAAAACCTGGTGGGGAAACGAGGTAACGGGTTTGCACAACTCATGGCTTTTTTTGACCGTTCCCGCGCATATGTGGCGGCCCACGGGGTAGGCCTCTCCCAGGGTGCCATGGATCAGGCCATCACCCATATTCGAAGCCGTGAACAGTTCGGCCGAAAAATAGGTTCGTTTCAATCCACCCAGTTTAAAATCGCCGATATGGCCACCAAGGTAGAACTGGCCAGGACCCTGTCCCACAAAGCCTGCACCCTTCTGGACCAGGGAAAAGGCGATACGAATATCACCGCCATGGCCAAGATGTACGCAGCCAGAACAGCCGTGGAAGTGGTGGATGAGTCCCTGCAGCTTCACGGCGGCTATGGCTACTTCAACGACCAGGACATCGAACGGTTCTATCGGGCCGCCAAGGTCCTCGAAATTTACGAAGGTGCCAAAGAGGTGGAAAAGATGATCATCGGCAGGAATGCGATCGGGAAACTCTAGATCGCTGCAATTTCCTGAACACGGGGAGAAAACAATGAAATACCCTGAGATTGGAGACATTGTCACCACGGAAAATGCCCTTTTGTTGTGCAGCCATTTCAATCTGGACTACCTGGTCAACCGCATTGAAACCGATGCGAACAGATATGAATCGTGGAAATTTGATGGGTGTTCAGGTCTTCCTGATGAAATAATGGGGTTGTTCACGGGCTGTGACTGGCGGGACATCACCTATCAATGCTGTCTGCCCCATGACCTTTGCTATGGCTATGGAGAACCGGGAAACGACATTGAACGAAAACGGGTGGATTTAAAATTCTACAGCGACCTGGTGACCAAGGCGGGGATGGGAAAATGGCAGGCATCCGCATTCCTTGCCGCAGTCCGGATCGGTGGCATGGAAGAATTCGGGCTCTCCTTTTCATGGGGATTTGCACACAAGCGTTAAAAAAAGATAACATTATGCCAAACTTCAAGGATGAAGATGAAGAGAGCGCATTCTGATCAATTCTTTTCCCACTTGATTATTTTGATAGAGAAAAATTCAAGTGAACTTCTTTCCCAAACTGAAGCCGTCGGTAAAATCGATTTCGATTCGGCTTCCGGCATGATTGACAAAAATTTACATAAGTATTACTATTACCAGTATTACACATTACTGGAGGTGCAATCATGCGAGTGACCATAAAAGGACAAGTCACAATTCCACAAAAAATTCGGGAAAAATTAGGAATAACGCCTGCTGTTGAAGTTGATTTTGTAGAAGAGAAAGACCGGATCTATCTGGTGAAAAGGAAAGGCGAACCCCAAAAAACATATAAATTCAGGAAATTGAGGGGAATAGCCAACGTTAAAATGACAACTGATGAAATAATGGCCCTGACAAGAGGAGACAAATGAAAGGGGTTCTCGTTGATTCGAATATTGTTTTGGATGTTTTTCTGAATGATCCGAAATGGGCTGATTGGTCTGAATCAAAACTGGATGAATATGATCAATTGGGGATCTTGTATATCAACTCAATCGTTTATTCTGAAATCTCCATTGGTTTTAAGCGGATAGAGGATCTGGAATCCGCAATAGCCAAAGCGGGTCTCCAGATGTTGGAAATCCCCAAAGAAGCATTATTTTTAGCGGGGAAAGCCTACATTAAATACAAAAAAAGAAAGGGCACAAAAAGAACGCCACTCCCGGATTTTTATATTGGTGCACAAGCCGCCGTCCATAATTTGGATTTAATAACGAGAGATATCTCGAGATATCAATCGTATTTTCCAACTGTAAAATTGATAACCCCATAAGATCCAGCCTTTCCGGAAACGACCCTTTCCCCCAGGGTTGCGTCATGCGATCTAAACCCGGGATTCTTTTTTTGTTGCTTTTTGATTCCCAACGAATACCATAAGCAGTCATTAGAACCTTTCTTTTTTGAGGGATCCCACTTCTTGCTATGATGGATTTCACCCTTACCACCACACTGTTTTTAACGGCCCACTGGGTCATCGTCATCGGACTTTCCATCCGTGTCATCATGCGACGACGGCCAGTGGGGGTGTCCCTGGCATGGCTCACCGTCATATTCAGCGTCCCCTTAGCAGGCGCCGTTTTCTATTTTTTTATCGGTGAAAGCCGCATCGGTGAAGAATATCTGGCCCGTGCGGCCAAGATCCACGACTTATACCGAAATTGGCAGATAGCCCTTAAAAAGCGTGCTTCCCGCGAAAAACCGCCAGTGGGTCCGGCAGCCATAAGAGCCATTCAGCTTCACGCTGAAAAACTCGCCGGTTTTCCCACCATGAGGGGCAACAAAATACGCCTCATGGACCATTTTGAAACCGTCTTTGCGTCCATCATTGAAGATGTGGAGCGCGCTAAGAGCACCTGCCACCTGGAATTTTACATCTGGGCCGTGGGCGGAAAAGCAGACGAGGTGGCAGAAGCGTTGATTCAGGCTGCAAAACGGGGTGTGATCTGCCGTGTGCTGGTGGATGCCGTCGGCAGCAAGGACTTTGTCAGAAGTAAACTGGCCCGGAAACTTAAGGATTCCGGCATCCATATTGTGGCATCCCTGCCGGTGGGTCCTTTGCGTATGCTGATGACCCGAGCCGATCTTCGTAATCACCGAAAAATTATTGTGATTGACGGAGAGATCGCTTACACGGGAAGCCAGAATCTGGTGGATCCCCGTTTTTTCAAGCAGGACGAAGGTGTGGGCCAATGGATCGACGCCATGATTCGCATGGAAGGCCCCAGCGTTGAAGCGCTTGCCGGCACTTTTATCGAAGATTGGGAACTGAATACGGGCGAAGGCCTCAAGGCGCTGGAAGAAACCAGCGATATTCGTTCTATCCCCGAAAAAGGGACCACGCCGGTTCAGGTAGTACCTTCCGGACCGGCCATAAGACCGGAAGTTATCCATCAACTGCTCCTGACGACAATCTACGGCGCACAAAAAAAACTGATCCTGACCACACCCTATTTCGTACCCGATGAATCGCTTATAACAGCCCTTATTTCCGCCGCCCACCGCCAGGTGGACATCACCATCGTGGTACCGGCTGAGGTAGACTCCCGGTTGGTCCATTACGCCAGCCGTTCTCTTTTTGACAATCTCATGAGTGCCGGCATTACCATTGCGGCCTTTGAGGGTGGACTGCTGCATACCAAATCCATTACTGTGGACAATGAAATCTGCGTGTTCGGCACGGTCAATCTTGACATGCGCAGCCTCTGGCTTAACTTCGAAGTCTCTCTTTTCATATATGATCTGGAATTGACGAAACAGGTCCGGGACATGCAGATGAAGTACATCCATAACGCCAGCATACTCAACCTAACCGAGTGGCGAAAACGTTCTGTGTTTCAGCGGTTCACGGAGAATGCAGCCCAACTTGTGGGACCGCTCCTCTAAATGCTCGAACCACCTGAGGGAGATACCCCTTGAAAAAAAAGTCGAACCGGATCATGGTGCACCCAAACTTCATGCGTGTACCCGTTTGCCTGTTTTTTCTACTGCTCACTGCTGGTGCTGCTCAGTGGTTAACCCTTTCGCCTCATTCGGCAACAGCAGGCGGCATCACCTACTATGTGGACGCAAACGGAAATGATGCAGACGACGGTTCACAGGCGAATCCATGGAAAACCATTCATCATGCCGTAGATGCGGTCGTAGCGGGAGATACGGTACTGATCAATCCGGGAACCTATCCGGTGTCTCAGCAGATCAGCATCACCACCTCGGGCACCGCTTCAAACCCCATAACATTTAGGGGTAATGGCACGGGCGTGGTGGTTGATCTGAGGGCATATGACGGCAAAAACGGTCTGGAAATATTTTTTGCGGATTATATCGTTATTGACAATCTGACGGTCTATGCCTCATTGGATCCCAACAGCCGCGGGATTCGGTTAACCCATGCCGAGGGGTGCATCATTTCAAACAATACGGTGTCGGGCGCAAACCATGCCAATCTTTTCTGCTCTCTGAGCGACCATGTCACCTTTTCAAACAATGAGGCTTTCAACGGCGCCATCGGCATTTACGTGGCGGACAGCTCCGATTATCCCACCATAAATGGCAATCGGCTTTATAAGAATACGGCCATCGGACTTCACATGAACGGGGATATCAATTCCGGGGGTGACGGCACCATTTCCTATGCCATGGTAGACGGCAACTGGATATACGATAACGATGCCACCGGAATCAACCTGGACGGTGTCACCTGGTCCACCTTTCAAAACAACCTGGTTTACGGGAACAAATTCAGAGGAATTGCCTTCTTTCAACAGGACGGTGCCGTCCCTTCCAACGATAACGAAGCCTACCAGAATACCATCATTACACCCGCCGGTGCCTACTACGGCATCGGTCTCAACTACGGCGCCAACCGCAACAGTTTCTGGAACAATATTATCCTGACGGAAGGATCCGTGCCGGGCTTTTCTTCCACCAGCAGCACCCGAGATCTTGAAGTCACTTCAAATTACAACCTATTGCCCGATCAGGGGCAGGTGGCCGAAACAAGTAACGGCGGATTCGTATTCAGTGAATGGCAATCCCTGGGGTATGATACCCAATCGACTACGGGAACCATCAGCCAAACCTTCCAAAACCCCTCGGGCGGCGATTATCAACTGAAAGCGGGAAATCCGGCCATTGATGCGGGCACACCCGACCACTCCTGTACTCCGGACATCATTGGCAACACAAGGCCTGCCGGAACAGCACCCGACCTGGGTGCCTATGAATATGCGTCCGAAACCGTTATCTATATTTCATCCGATGGTCTGTGCGGAGACCACACACCCTGCTATTCCCGGATCCAGGAAGGCTTTGATTGGGGAGAAGAGAGCAACTATACCATAAAAGTACAACAGGGGATCTATGATGAGGATCTGGTCTTGAACAGTGACAAACGCATTGACCTGGACGGGGGATGGGATGAGACGTTTACAACCCGAACATCCACTTCCAGCATCAAAAGCCTGCAAATCTTAGACGGGACCGTTGACGTCTGGAATCTGGTGGTTCAATAGATTCATCTTTGGAATTACCGGCCCAGGTTATATTGCTTTATCTTTTTATGGAGGTTACTGCGCTCGATGCCGATGGCTTCAGCCGTTTGGGAGATATTACCGAAACCCCAAGGATATTCGCTGCCGTCACGAAAGTCTGAATTTGTCTAGTGTTGCTTTTCGCTGCCGCCAATCGGGCAGGCACCGTGTCAGAAGGGAATAAAATGCTCTTGAATGATTATGGGTTTTCAAAATAGCTAGGGGCCTCATGTTCAGAGATTCCATATGGGGCTTGTTCTTCCATAATCTCTTCTCATGCTTGGATCTGTGTGTTTTCCCGCAATAATCTCTTAACCGCCAAACCCTTTTGTGTGAGCCGATACTTCTGAAGACGGCTTTTTGGCTTGTCCGGCAGTGTCATTTCCACCACCCCTGCTTCCATGGCCGGCATTTTTCAGTCTGAGCATCTCTTGGAGTGCCCTGCGGGAGTGTTCACCGGTTATAGCCTTTAACAGCTTTTTGACTTCCATGGTGACTTCCATGGTGACTTCCATGGTGACTTGCGGGGTGATTTTCAAGTCTTCGGCAAAAACAGGATGAATAGGAAACTCGACCAGGAAAAAGGTCCGGTCATCATCCGTAGCCCAAATCCACGATCTCTTTTTGAATGGCATCGATTTGATCGAGGGACAACCCGGCAGGCGGCAGAATCGGTCTGCCCTTGTCCTCTTTTACGCCTAAGATGATGTAGCCTCCGCCCAGGTTGTGAAAATCATTTGCAAATGCACACAGAGTGTTCAGCACGGCCTTCGGGTTCCACCCGGACTTGAACTCCAAGCGCTCCCACTCTACGGTTCGGGCATTCAGCAGATCATGGATATTGATGGGAAGCTTCATGGCTTCACCCGCACTTCTCCCGTTAATCGTTTTTGCACGAGGCCGCGTTTTTGTTTTTCGAGAACTGAGAGTTTGTTTTGAAGGGCCTCAATTTCTTCGTCAGCAGTTGATAATATTTCGGAAATACAAACCGACCGGCAATTCCGTAACCGCAGCTACCGCCCCAGATTGTACTGCTTTATCTTTTTGTGAAGGTTGCTCCGTTCAATACCGATGGCTTCAGCGGTTTGAGAAATATTGCCATTGTACTCATTGAGTTTTTCCTCAATAAAGGCCTTTTCGAACTCGCCTTTTGCCTCCTTGAGGGAATCCGAGCTGAAGCCCGAATCCATTCCCGCCCGTACGGGTTTTGCGCTTTGATTAAAGGGCGCCGGTATATCTTTTCGGGTAATCACATGGCCCGGCGTCATGATCATGAGTCTTTCTATCAGGTTTTTCAATTCCCGCACATTGCCGGGCCAGTCGTATTTTTGAAGGAGTTCAAGGGTTTCGGATGGGAACTCTTTAGGTTCTACCTTGGCGCTCAAAGCAAATTCCGAAACGAATTCTTTCACGAGACTGGGGATGTCTTCCACGCGCTCTTTCAGGGACGGAACCCGCATGGGAATCACATTTAATCGAAAATAGAGATCATCCCTGAAAGCGCCTTTTTCGATCTCCTTCTCAAGGTCTTTATTTGTTGCCGCAATCACCCGGACATCCACCTTGATGGTCTTTGTACCACCAACCCGTTCAAATTTCTGTTCTTGAAGAATCCGGAGGGTTTTGGATTGGGCCTTAAGGCTCATATCACCAATTTCATCCAGGAAAATGGTCCCTTCATGCGCCGAATCGAATTTCCCCTTTCTCATGGTGGAGGCCCCGGTGAAGGCCCCTTTTTCATGCCCGAAGAGCTCGCTTTCAATGAGATCCTCGGGGATCGCCGCGCAGTTCACTTCGATCATGGGGTTTCGAGTTCGACGGCTCAATCGATGAATGGTATGAGCAACAAGCTCTTTTCCGGTCCCGTTCTCTCCGGAGATGAGCACCCAGGCATTGGTGGGGGCAACGATTCGGATCTGTTCCTTCAGGTCCGCCATGGCCTTGCTCTTTCCCACAATGTTATGCTTTTTCATTTCCTTTTCTTTCAGGAAATGAACTTCCTCCGCCAGACGGGAATGGGCCAGTGCGTTATGGATGGAGACCAGCAGTTTTTCCAGTGAGAGGGGTTTTTCAATATAGTCGTAGGCCCCCACTTTGGTTGCTTTAACGGCCGTTTCGATATTTCCATGTCCCGACATCATAATAACCTGGAGTGTCGGATACAGGATTTTTATTTTTTCAAGGGTTTCAATCCCGTCCAGCCCCGGCATCCATATGTCCAGCAGGACCAGATCAGGCGCCACTTCCTGAACCTTTCCCAACGCCTCACGGCCACTTTCAGCGACAGCAACATCAAATCCCTCATCGGTCAGTATACCCTCCAGGGATTGCAGGATGCTGGTTTCATCATCCACCACAAGGATTGTTTTACTCATCTTGCCTGCCCCCCCGTTTTACCCTGAACAACCCATCATCCCGGCGGCGATTCGGGCGGTCCTTTCGGACGCCCCTCCCCTGCCAAGATTTTCTTTTACCATTTTCAATTTACCAATTGTCTGCTTTCGCAACGCATTGTCCATCAAAAAGCGTTTTCCAGCCATGGCCAATTTTTCCGGGGTTACGTCGTCCTGAATCAACTCAGGCGCCACGCTTTCTCCCGCAACAAGATTCACCAGACCGAGATAGGGTACTTTGATGACCCGTTTTCCAACCTCGTACGTCAACCGTTTCGCTTTATAAATTACCACCATGGGAACATTCATAATGGCGGCATCCAGTGTGGCGGTCCCTGACGTCACAAACGCCAGATGACACTGGTTCAATGCACCATAGATGCCTTCGTGATAAATTTTGATATCCAGCTCGGTGTTCTTAACGAAACGTAAAAGCCAATCTGAAGAAATGGTCTCCGCAAGCGGCAGAACAAAACGAATATGGGGATATTCGGCTTTCAGAATTTCACCGGCCTTTATCATAACAGGCAAAAGGTTCAAAATCTCTTCCCTTCGACTGCCGGGAACCAGTCCAACCACCGGATTTTGGATTGCGGATTGCGGATTGCGGATTGTGGATTGTGGTTGCAGCTTCCCTGCTCTTTTTTCAAAAGCGTCCATGAGGGGATGCCCTACATAATGCACATCAATGCCGCTTTTTTTAAAAAAAGGCTTCTCAAAGGGCAAAATGACCGCCATTTTATCCACCCGTTTCGCGATCTTCTTAACCCTGCCACGCCGCCATGCCCATACCTGGGGACTGATATAGTAAAGAACCGGAATATTCAATTTTTTGGCGATCCGGGCCATATGGAGGTTGAAACCGGGATAATCGATTAGAATCAATAGATCGGGGCGGTGAAATTTAAAAATGAACTTCAGGATATTGGCAGCCTTTACATGAATGCGAAACTTTCCGAAGATCTCTGCTAGACCCACCACGGCCATATCCTCGGACTTAATGAACCGCGTTACACCTGCCCGTGCCATATTGTTCCCCCCGATTCCGCAAAACACAACTTCGGGGCATATCCGTCTGATGGCATGGACCAGATTGGCGCCATGTAAATCGGCGGAGGCTTCCGCCGCCACCAAGAGAACCTGTTTACGATCCCGTTTATTTACAGATGGGCTCGAAATTCTGACAGCCTCGCTCAATCTGATGAATAATGCTCAGGGCGACGCTCAAGGCGTTCCGCCCGTCCTCTCCCGTCACAATGGGTTCCGAACCATTTTGGACAGCGGACACAAAGGAAGAAATTTCATCGGCCAGCGGATCGCTCGCATCATATATTTCTTTACTGGTGGCAACTTCAGGGAAATCATTGGCATCTTTGACTGAGGAATCCAGCTTGATGGCGGTGAGCTGGCGTTTTCCGCAATCAGCTGAAAAATAGGCATCCGGCTGAAACACGCGTATTTTTCGCAGCATTTTTCCTGAAACCCGGCTGGCGGTCAAATTTGCCGCGGTCCCGTCCTCGAAAATAAGGCGAACATTGGCGATGTCCGTCTTTTCCGTGATGACGGGCATTCCGACGGCATGTACCTCTTTTACGTTGCTCCGGACCAGATGAAGGATAATATCCAGATCGTGGATCATCAAATCGAGGACCACATCCACATCCAGCCCCCGCGTCGTAAAAAGGTTCATTCGGTGAGATTCCAGAAAAACAGGATTCTTAAGAAGGGTTTCCAGCTTTTTGATGGCCGGATTAAATCTTTCAATCAGCCCAACCTGCAGCACCAGGTTCCGTTTACGGGCCATACGGATCAGCTTGTCCGCTTCTTTCAGATCGTAGGTTATAGGCTTTTCGATAAGCATGTGAACATTGTTCGCCAACACATCTTTTGCCACTTCAAAATGCATCTCGGTGGTAACCGCCAGGCTCACGGCATCCACCTGTGACAGGATGCGAGAGTGATCATCGTGAGAGGCTGTATCATATCGGCGGGCGATTTCCTTTCCGCGCGTTCCATCCACGTCCACAACACCCACAAGTTCTACTTCGGGCAGGGCTTTATATTTCTGAACATGATACTCTCCCAGATGGCCCACGCCGATCACCGCGACTCTAAGTTTATCCTTTTTCACCCTTATCTCCCGGCGGGTCTTCAACAGCAACCAGCGCAATCTTTTCCCTGTCCGCTACGTTCACCATCTCCGACCTATCAAACATCAGTGTACGTCCCGCTTCCACAGCCAAAACAGCACCCCTAATCCGAGACATTACAGCAATGGTTTCCATCCCAACACAAGGCACATCAAAACGAAGATCCTGCTTAGGCTTGCTGACTTTGACCACGACAGCCTTTTCTTTGGCCAGAGCGCCCCCGCGAAGAATCGTGGCATCGGTACCATCCATGGCCTCCACCGCTAAAACCGTTTTTTTTCTCACCACAACACTCTGCCCGATATCCAGGCGACCCAACTCCTTCGCAATTTTCCAGCCGAAACGGATATCCGTCCATTCACTCTTGGTGGGTTGCCGTTTGGTCAAACATCCTTCAGGCGCCAGAAGCTCCGGCATAAAAAGGGTCGAGCTGACAATCTCAACCCCCTCCTTGGCAAATTCATCTGTTACCGAACGGAGGATGTCATCGTCATGAAAGATCGCCAGTTTGGTCATAATGGCTAAGCCTTTAAAATCGGGGCGCATTTCAAACATCTTTTTCTTGGCGATGGAACCCGCCATCAGCGCCTTACTGACACCGAATTTTTTAAACGTCTTGATGAGTTGACCCAACTGGCCCAGTTTAATCCATACAATTTCATCCACTTTGTCCGATAAAGCGGCATCCGTTTCACCATAGTGGGCAACAGCAACCACACGCGTTCCCTGTTTCCTTGCCGCATCCGCCACCAGCAACGGGAACTGCCCGCCACCAGCAATCAGCCCGATGGTTTTATCCGGGGCCGACATCACCGAATCACCCCCCGTTTTGACCCAGCCAGGAAATCCAGAAGGACTTTCAGCTCCGGTATCATTTCCAACTCCTGCCTTACCTGCAAAATGCCCATGTCCAGACGCTTGTGATCTCGCCACAAAATCCGGTACGCTTTCTTCAGTACATCGATGGTTTCCTGAGAAAACCCTCTTCTCTTGAGTCCTCTCTGATTGACACCGTAAAGTCTGGCCCTTGGCCCGGCAGTGATCATATAAGGGGGGACATCTCGATCAATTCCTGCTTTGGCACCCAGAAAAGCATGGGCGCCGATTCTCACAAACTGCTGAACCGCCAGAAAAGCGTTTAAAATAGCGTATTCTCCAATATGGGTGTGACCGCCCAGGGTGGCACCGTTTCCCAGGATTACCCAGTCCGAAAGACGACAATCATGGGCCACATGGGCATACGCCATCAAATAATTATGGCTTCCAATGACGGTTTCCCATTCATCCTTGGTGGTAGCGCGATTGATGGTGACATATTCCCTGACAATATTGTCATCGCCCATCAAAAGGCGTGTCTCTTCATCACCATAACCCACGTCCTGGGGCGGTGTGCCGATAGAAGAGAAAGGATAGAACCGGTTCCGCTTCCCTATGGTCGTATGGCCCTCAATTGCCACATGAGCTCCGATCTCGGTATCACAGCCAATGGTCACGTGGTCCCCCACGCTGCTGAAGGGGCCGACCTTGACGCCCGAATCGATCCGCGCATGGGGACTTACCGCCGCTAAAGGATGAATGTCAGTAATATTACCCAATGGTCGCCACCAGAACCGCCTCTGCTACCAGCTGACCATCCACAAGGGCCTTTCCCGCCACTTTCCACACCTTTGAACCAGTTCTCAACGCTTCGATTTCAAATCGGATCTGATCGCCGGGAATCACCGGTTTTCTGAATTTGACCTTGTCGATGGCCACAAAACGGATAGGATCGGGGTTTTCTTTTTCCATGACGCCGGGGATGGACAAACGCGCCATGATCCCTCCCACCTGCGCCATGGCCTCGATGACGAGAACGCCCGGCATAATGGGCTCACCCGGGAAATGCCCCTGAAAAAAAGGTTCATTATTTGTTACATTCTTTATACCCACCACCCTTTTACTCAACTCCAGTTCGATAATCCTGTCCACCAACAAAAACGGATAGCGGTGGGGAATAATTTTCGTGATTTCATTGTATGTCAAAGGGAGTTCCATTGGACGTTTACTCCTTTCCCGATCCATCCCTCACTTTTAAAACACCTATCTCATCCTGTTTTTCAAGACAGCCTTCCAATTCCTGAACTTTTCTCTCAAGACGCCGTAGGCGATCACTGAATTGCGGCAGTCGGGTAGTCATAGCAATAGTCTTGAGCCGAAGACGATGAGAGATAGCCGGAGTGCCGGAAACCACGCCTCCGGCGGGAATCGACTTTGCCACACCCGACTGGGGCCCGACCATCGCGCCATCCCCAATCTTTGTGTGGTCATTCACGCCGACCTGTCCCCCGATAACCACCCCCCGTCCTAACTGAGAACTCCCCGAAATCCCCGCAAGCGCCACGATGATGGAATGCTCCCCGATAACCACGTTGTGGGCAATCTGAACCAGGTTGTCGGTTTTGACACCTTCTTTAATCCAGGTCTTACCGAATGCGGCACGATCAATACAGTTATTGGCACCGATCTCAACATGGTCGTCAATCTGAACGATACCGGTCTGTGGAATTTTAACGGATGATGAACCATTCCGTACAAAACCGAAACCGTCGCTCCCGATGGTGGTGCCGGCATGAACAATCACATCATTTCCAATAACACAATCCCGGAGGACCGTTACATTGGGGTACAGAATGGTCCTCTTGCCGATCTTTACCCTTTCATCAATAACGACCCCCGGAAAGAGCGTGGCACCATCATCGATTTCAGAACCCTTACCCACATAGGCCATTGGAAAAATTGACACATCTTCTCCCAGATGGCAGTTCTCACCGATAAAGGCATCAGCACTGACCCCTGGATATCGGGTGGGCGGCATGGCAAAAATCGCTGCAATTTTCGCATAGGCCAGTTCCACACGAGGGGTTACCACCTGTGGCCCTTTAAATTCGTCATTTATCTCAGTAACCAGCAGAGCACCGGCCTTCGTGTTTTTCAGGCTTTCACTGTAACGACGATCCGAAAAAAAAGAAACCTCCGAAGGACCGGCCTGATCAAGAGAGTTGATGCCGGTAACCACAAAATTTCCATCACCAGTGTACTCCCCAGCCACAATTTCAGCCACGTCTATTAACGGAATTTCCAAGGATTTCCCTCTCCTATTACTTCGTCTTGTCGTAGGCTTTGATCACCTGGGCGGTGATATCAATGGTATCGTCGTAATAGATAAGCCCCACGGTACCCTGTTCCAGGATGACCGTATAACCTTCTTTCTTGGCGATTTTCCCAACAACTTTTTCAATCTCCTTGCCGACCTTGCGTGTGGCCTCAAACTCTGCATCTTTCATTTCCTGGGTGACTTCACCTACCATATATTTGTAGTGCCGGGTCAGCTTCCCCAATTCCATTTCCTTGTTTTCTTTGGCGTCAAGGCTCAGCATCATGCTCTGCTTCCGCAAGTCTTTTTCCAGCTTTTCAATCTGCTGTCTTTCACCATCCAATTTTTTTTGAAACATGTTATATTTTTTCTTCAGTCCTTCCTTGATCCGCTGGAAATTTGCCGATCGCTGCTGAAGCCGCTTCATATCCAGCACACCGATCCTAACCTCGCCGGCAAAAACATTCGTGTACTGCGTGGAAAACAAAAACACCGCACCCAATAAAATCAAAAAAAGCTTTTTCATGTTGGTCCCCTTTCAACTGGTTTTTCGTTATCTGCTTACATTACACCGCCAATACTGAATTCCCATTTTCCAGCGCCTTCATCCTCATCCTTGTCCAGTTTCCAGCCATACTCCAGGCGAAGCGGGCCCAGTGGCGAATACCACCTGACACCGGCGCCCACCGATTTCATAAGACCGCTGAAATTATAGGCATCAGCAGATTCAGAAGTCCACACATTACCGGCATCAAAAAATACGACGCCCGTCACACCCTGCTCCTGAAGCAATGGAAAGTTGTATTCCACATTATAGCACATCATTTTTTCGCCACCGATATAATCGCCTGTCTTCGGGTCGATGGGCGAAATGGTATTGAAATCGTAGCCGCGGACCGTATTGATGCCACCGAGGAAAAATTTCTGGTAAGTGGACAGCTTACCCCGATTCTGAATGAATCCCGCGCGACCCTGAACCATAAACACCGTATTCCAGAACAATGGAAAAAACCACGCCGTTCTTCCACGATATTTGGTGAACTCTTCATTTCCACCCAGGAATCCCCCGGCATATTGAGCGGAAACATCATTGATGGACCCCCGGGAAGTATTGAATGTTTTGTCCCTGCTGTCCCTTTTGAGAAAAAGTGTAAGGCTGCTGGTTATGTTATTGCCGGTCATGTCTTTAAGAACTTGCGAAGCGCCATCGGCGACATCGCTGATATTGGCATGATCATAACTATACATGAGGTTAATCCGGGTGTAGTCTAAATAGAGCGGTGCTCCGAGGGAAATTCGGGTGCCATAGCTGGCCCGTGTATAGTCATTGTATTCCTGCCGAAACTTGTACAGATCAGCCCCCAGAGAGAGGCGCGTGTCAAAAAGCCAGGGTTCCAGAAATCGGATATCAAATTCCGTATTCCGTCCACCGATTCTGGCCGAAGCCGACAAGCGCTGCCCATACCCCATGAAATTATTATCGGAAACCTCAAAAGTCACAAATGCTGAATAGGCCGAGCTGTACCCGGCACCTACACTGAACGTCCGGGTCCCCTTTTCTTTCACGTCCACGTTCAAATCCATCAAATCGTCACGGGTCCCCTTCTTGGTATGGAGTTGCACATCCTCAAAAAAATCGAGTCGCCTTAAATTTTGAGTGCTCCGTTTCAAGCCTTCTCCGCTGAAATATCCTCCCTCCATAACCTTCAGCTCGCGCCTGATGACCTTGTCTCTCGTGTGCTGATTCCCTGTTATGGTGATTCGTTGAAACCGGACTTTGGGGCCTTTTGAGATATGATATGTGACATCGGCCACATGGTTTTCATCGTCCTCCTTGATGCTCGGCTTGATCTCCGCGTACGCAAAACCCTTGTTGGCATAAATATCCTGCAGACGGATCATATCGTTTCGAACAGTCTCCTGGTTGAAAACCTTTTCCTTGCCGATATTGACATTTTTCAAGAGGTCATCAGCGGGCTCGATAAGATCCCCTGCAACGTTTACCTTATCAACCCCATAACGCTCACCTTCATCGATATCAATGGAGACCACCAATCCCTTTATTTTCTCATCGTAATTGACTTTCGGGTCCCCCACTTTGGCCTTGATGTAACCATGATTATGGTAAAAGCTGGTAATCTTATGCGCATCAAAGTCCAGCTTTTTATTATCCAGGATGCCTGCATGGGTGATCCAGGAAAGAAACCATTTCGTACTGGTCTCCATGATGTCCCTGAGTTGATCGCTGTCATAGGCCTTGTTTCCTTTGAACTCGATCTTCAGGATATAAACCTTGTCATTTTCAGCAATGTTGTATTTCAGCAAGACCTCGTTGTTGGGGAGGGGTTCAGTGGTCTCCTTTATTTCGGCATTATAATAACCCTTTCCCTTGTAGAAGTCCTTGAGACGATTGACACTTTGCTTGATGGCATTAAAATCCAGAATGGAATACAAATTAATCCCAAGCTCTTTCTGAAGATCTTCATCATCAAACTCATCATTGCCCACAAAAATGATCTTGCCCACGGATGGCTTTTCAACCACGTTAAAGGTAATCACCTTGCCCGCCGGACCGTCGGACACATCCATGGTGACATCCTTGAAAAAACCCATTTTGTAAATGTCACGAAGGTCCTTGTCCAGTTTATCAAGGTCCAGCCTGTCCCCGGGCTGTGTGCCCACAACGGCCAGAATAGCGGCCTTTTCGATTCGACGATTACCGGCCACATGAACGGAATCCACCTGGGGGACACCGGTAATCCGGTCTTCAACACTCAAAGCCAGTCGCTTCACCGACTCCGGAACCTCGTCCATATCCTCAATGACCTGAAAAATAAAAAAAGGCATCTTTTTACCCGAAACATCCACAACTTTCAGGTCGATACTCCCCTTGTCGCCGATCTGGGTCATACTCCCTTTCACCATCCAATCAGCCTTGAAGCGATTTCCCAGCCGAACCAGGGCTTTATCCCGGAGAACTTTTGAAAAGACAATGGGGTCTTTATTGACGGTTTCGGGAGGAACCGTTTTGAAACCGTTTTGTTTCATTCTAAACGAAAGCATCTTCTGCAAACCTTCCTGAAGATGGGCAAAGGATTTGGCAGCATTGACTTGAAACGGCAGAACACAGATGGTTCCTTTCTTTTCCCGGGCGGGAGCCTCCACAACCCCGAAACAGAAAATCATGAAAACCAGTAAAAAAGCCTGAAATGAGACAGTGAAGGCCTTTTTTCCATATTCATCAACAAAGAGCGGCATAAAGTGCTTGATACGCCTAGCGAATTCGACCATCAATCAACTCCATTTTTTTCGACATCTTTCCCGCCAATTTCTGGTTGTGGGTGGCAATAACCATGGCAACTCCCGCCTCCCTGTTCAGGCGAAAAAGCAGCTCGGCAATCTCCTCACCGGTGGCCCAATCCAGATTTCCCGTAGGCTCATCTCCCAGAATCAACCTAGGGCTCATGATCAGCGCCCGGGCAATAGCCACACGCTGTTGCTCTCCACCGGAAAGCTCCCCGGCCCGATGGGTCATGCGCCTCTCCAGACCCACATTACAAAGCACATCTTCAGCCATGTGCATCGCCTGCTTTCTGGAATACCTGGCAATCAAGGCCGGCATCATCGCGTTTTCCAGAGCATTTAATTCAGGCAACAGATGATGGAACTGAAACACAAAACCAATCTCCCGATTTCGCAAACGGGACAAACTCCGCTGGTCCATTTCATAAATGTCTAAACCGTCAAATTTGACGGTTCCACTGGACGGCGGATCCAGGCTCCCCATAATGTTGAGCAGGGTGGACTTTCCCACGCCTGACGCGCCGGTGATGGCCAGGCTGTCGGCGGGATAAAGTCCCAGATCAATCCCTTTCAAGACCTCAATGGTATCACCAAAGTGAATAAAAGACTTGCTCACCCCATCAAAGGTCAACATGGGTGAGTGGGAAATTCCTGCCGACTCCGCCAAAGTGGCTGCGACAGCCGGATCGGTATGTGAGATGCTCTCATCTAAGCAATCATTCATACCGGAAGGACTCCACGGGGTTCAACCTTGATGCATACCATGCCGGGTAAAGGGTCGCCAGAAATGAAATGACCACCGCTGCCCCCGCCACGATGGAGACATCCGAAACTGAAACTTGAACCGGCAGTTTACTAATATAGTAGACATCAGAGGGAAGGTTAATAAACTGATATTTGGACAACAACTGGCAGAGGCCAAGTCCCGAGCAGAGACCCGCAATGGTTCCAATGACACCCACCAGAACACCCTGGAACATGAAAATGCTCATAATGCTTTTAGCAGAAGCGCCCATGGCCCTCAGAATAGCCACATCCCGCGTCTTCTCCATGACCACCATCACCAATGTGCTGATAATATTCAGGGCGCCCACTAAAACAATCATGGTCAGGATGACAAACATGGTGAGTTTTTCAAGCTTGAGCGCTGAAAAAAGGCTTCGATTCATGAGCTTCCAGTCTTTGGTCCAGTAAGGATACCCCAAAGACTTCTGGATCTTTTTCGCGATAATGTCCGACTCGTAAACTTCTTTGACTTTTAACTCAAGCCCCGTCACACTGTCACCCAGGGCCAGAAAACGTTGGGCCTCCTTGAGCGAAATATATACCATTGAAGCATCGTATTCATACATACCGGAATCAAAAATGGCGGTCACTTTGAACCGTTTGGTGTTGGGTGTTCTGCCCAAGGGGGTCAATTTCCCTTCGGGTGAAATCACCGTCACCAGACTCCCGGTGCCGGCGCCGATCTGTTTGGCCAATTCGCTTCCGATGATGATGGCGGGAATGCCATTTTCGGTTTCACCCAGGGACGACAGGGACCCTTCCTTGATCATCTTATCAAAGCTGACCACCCGGGCGGCACTTTCGGGATCCACCCCCCGCAGCACGGCGCCGGAAACCCTTCCTGAATTATTGAGCATCACCTGGGTGTAGACGAAGGGGGTTATGGCCACCACCCCGTCCATTTTTTTCACCTTTTCGGCAACCTCTTGGTAACCGTTGAAGGTCCCGCTGAGGTTCAGCACCAGAACATGGGAATTCACACCCAATATTTTGCTCATGAGGTCCGATCTGAAACCATTCATCACGGAAAGTACCACCACCAGCGCCATGACGCCAACCATCACGCCCAGCACCGAAATAATGGTAATGACGGAAATAAAACGCTGTTTCCGCTTGGCTTTCAGATATCGAATTCCTAAAAATAACTCAAACATAAACGAAACGATCTACTCTTTCGGCCGCATCTGGGGAAACAGAATCACGTCCCTGATGGAGGGCGAATCGGTGAGCAGCATCACCACACGGTCAATACCGATTCCTTCCCCCGCTGTCGGCGGCATGCCGTATTCGAGGGCGGTGACGTAATCCTCATCCATGAACAACGCCTCCTTGTCCCCGGCGTCCCTGAGCGCCACCTGGCTTTCGAACCTCTCTTTCTGATCCACGGGGTCATTCAATTCCGTAAACGCATTGGCAATCTCCCGGCCCCCGATAAACAGTTCGAATCGATCGGTCAACGAAGGATCCTGGTCATTACGCCTGGATAGGGGTGAAACCTCCGTGGGATAACCGGTCACAAATGTGGGGTGAAGCAGGTGGGGTTCCACCAGATGATCAAAGAGCTTGGTCAGAATCCGTCCGTGCCCATCTCTTTCCTGAATGGGAATCCCAAGTCCACGGGCCAGGGCCGCCGCCGGTTCCCTGTCATTAAAAACGTTTTCTTCCACGTTTCCGGTCTCTCTTAGGGCATCAAAAAGGGAGATCCTTTTCCATGGGGGTGTAAAATCAATGGTTTTTCCCTGATATTCGATCACCTGTCCGCCGCTCACCTGTTCAAGAACGTGACCGAAAACTTCCTCCGTCAATACCATTAAATCCTCGTAAGTGGCATAAGCCAGATAGAATTCCATCATAGTAAACTCAGGATTGTGCTTGATGGAAAGACCCTCATTCCTGAAATTCCGGTTGATTTCGAACACCCTTTCAAACCCCCCCACCACCAGGCGTTTCAGGTAGAGTTCGGGAGCAACCCGCATATAAAGATCCATCCCCAATGCATTGTGATGGGTTATAAAAGGCCTGGCAGTGGCCCCGCCCGGAATGGGCTGCATCATGGGCGTTTCCACCTCCAGGAAGTCTTTTTCGATGAAAAACTCTCGAATGGCCTGGATAATGCGGCTCCGGGTCACAAAAACCTCTCGCACGGGGTCGTTCATGATCAGGTCCACATACCGCTGCCGGTACCTTGTTTCCACATCGGTTAAGCCATGCCATTTTTCGGGAAGGGGTCTCATGGATTTGCTAAGCAGCGCAAGGTCTTCCGCCACAAGGGTTAATTCTCCGGTCTTGGTTCTGAATAACGACCCCTTTAACCCTACGAAGTCGCCGATATCCATCAGCTTGAAGGTGTCGAATTGATCGGGTTGTATCTTGTTTTTCCTGACATATGCCTGAATCCGGCCGGTTCGGTCCTTGATGTGAATAAAGGAAGCTTTTCCAAAATCCCGTCTGGAAATAATTCTACCGGCCACAGAGTAGCTTTCTGTTTCCTGCTCCAGGTCCTTTTCATCCATACCGCCGAATCGCTGCAGGATTTCTCCAGCGGTTATATCCACCTGGTAACCCGCGGGATATAGGTTGACGCCGCTCGCCTTCAATTTCGCCACTTTGTTGGCTCGATCTTCTATAATCGCACTCGGTTTTCCCATAATTTCACAAAATCCATCCTGATTTTATTGTTTGAAACAACCCACTTTATCACAATTGATTAACTTCATTTATTTAATTCAATCGACCATTATAGTCAAGGTCAATAGCAATCAGGGGAAAGTTTTTGGACAATAAAGTTGAAACGGATTTCCGCTATGAAAGACGAACTTTCAATTTATGCTTGTGGGATGGTGGAAAATATGGGAAATTGAATGATTACCTAGTGTCCGTCCACGAATGAGAAAATTTGTTCGAGTTCAAGGAAGGCGAAAATTGTAACCGC
The DNA here is from genome assembly GCA_964412835.1 of uncultured Desulfobacteraceae bacterium. GTDB lineage: Bacteria > Desulfobacterota > DSM-4660 > Desulfatiglandales > Desulfatiglandaceae > NaphS2. Next base: position 35,534 of record CAYPQJ010000016.1, read on the forward strand.
AGGAATACATGGAAGTATTTCGAGGATTACAATTTTAGTCTGACGCCGAAATCGGGCAAATTGGCCATTTGTGGATGGGCACTACCTAAAACTGACAGGGAGGAAAATGAATATGGCCAAAGCGAAAATCTGGTTCATGGATGCGAGGGCGAAACGTTTTCTGGAATCCATCGCCA
>CAYPQJ010000017.1:0-35589 GCA_964412835.1 uncultured Desulfobacteraceae bacterium
TGCTGGGGGACTTTGCGGGCGGCGGCATGCTTTGCGCCATGGGCATTCTTCTGGCCCTTTATGAGCGTACCCGGTCGGGAAAAGGACAGGTGATCGATTCGGCCATGCTGGACGGGGCCGCAAACCTATCCGTCATGTTCCACGGCCTTCTGGCCCACAACCTCATGAGCCTTGATATCGGAACCAACCTACTGGATGGCGGCGCCCCGTTCTACCAGACCTATGAAACCGCAGACGGACAGTTCATGTCCGTGGGGGCCATCGAACAGCAGTTTTATGCTGAGCTGCTCACCGGCCTTGAGCTGGATCCAGGCACCCTGCCCCACCAGTTTGATATGTCGCGGTGGCCCGAAATGATCGAGCGTTTTGCGAAAGTCTTTATAACCAAGACGAGGGAGCAATGGACTGCCATCTTCGATGGGAAAGACGCCTGCGTGGCGCCGGTCTTGAATCTGGACGAGGTAAAAGAACATCCCCACAACAAAGAACGGGGTGTCATTGTGGACATTGACGGTGTACCCCAGCCGGCTCCCGCACCCAAACTTTCCCGAACCCCTGGAAAAGCCCATGAAGCCAAAGGGCCAAGGGGCGCCAATACTGAAGAGGTCCTGTTGGAACTGGGATATTCGGACCCGCAAATCCGAGAATTTTTCAAAACCGACGTGATTGAATAGCGGCTCTTAAAAAAAAGGGGCGGTGATCATAAAATCACCGCCCCTGCTGTTTTTCAAAACCCGTTTATGTTTTATAACGAAAAAGCTTTACGCCACATTCCGAAATTCCGCATCAACCACATCATCATCCTGACCGCAGGCGTCACCGAAGGGTTCCTGCGAACCGCACCCTCCTCCGCAACCACCTGCTTCCTGTTGAGCCTGCTGCTGGTACAGATTGGCCGACATTTTCTGTGCGGCCTGGTTTAACGCCTCGGTCTGGCGGTTGATTTCATCCGTGTCATCACCTTTTAATGCGCCTTTCAGCTGTGAAACAGCCCCTTCAATTTCCATTCTCACATCCTGCGGCACCTGTTCGCCCAGTTCCGAGAGGGATTTCTCCGTCTGGTAAACCAGGGCATCAGCCCCGTTTCGCGCTTCCACCAGGGCTTTCTGCCGTCGGTCCTCATCCCCATGGAGCTCGGCCTCGCAGATCAGATTGTCAATCTCCTCCTGGCTCAATCCAGAAGATGCCGTGATACGAATGGATTGCTGCTTTCCCGTGCCCTGGTCCTTGGCGGAAACCTCCACTATGCCGTCGGCATCGATATCAAAGGTCACCTCGACCTGGGGCATGCCACGAGGCGCGGGCGCAATACCCACCAGTTCAAACCGTCCCAGGGTCTTGTTGTGGGAAGCCATCTCCCGCTCTCCCTGAAGCACATGGACGGAGACAGCCGGCTGATTATCCTCAGCCGTTGAAAACACCTGGCTTTTCTTGGTGGGAATGGTGGTATTCTTGTCGATGAGGCGGGTCATCACCCCACCAAGGGTTTCGATTCCCAGGGACAGCGGGGTCACGTCCAGCAACAGGACGTCATTGACCTCCCCTTTCAACACACCTCCCTGTATGGCAGCACCCAGGGCGACCACTTCATCGGGGTTGACCCCTTTGTTGGGCTCTTTGCCAAACACCGCCTTGGCACGTTCCTGAACTGCCGGCATCCGGGTCATTCCGCCCACCAGGATCACTTCATTGATATCTCCCCGACTCAAACCCGCATCCTTTAATGCGGTACTGCAGGGTCCCTCAAGACGATCCAGTAATTCATTCACGAGGGCTTCCAGTTTGGCCCGGGTAATTTTGACATCCAGGTGTTTCGGGCCTCCGGCATCTGCGGTAATAAACGGCAGGTTCACATTGGTCTCAAGGGATCCTGAAAGTTCCATTTTAGCCTTTTCAGCGCCTTCTTTTAGCCGCTGCAGTGCCATTTTGTCATTCCGAAGATCAATCCCCTGGTCTTTCATGAATTCATCGGCCAGATAATCCAACAGCAGTAGGTCAAAATCCTCCCCGCCCAGATGGGTATCGCCGTTGGTGGCTTTAACTTCAAAAACACCATCCCCCAGTTCCAGGATAGAGACATCAAAAGTACCCCCTCCCAGATCAAAAACAGCCACTTTCTCATCGCCCTTTTTGTCCAGGCCGTAGGCCAGGGACGCTGCGGTAGGCTCATTGATAATCCGCAAGACGTTTAAACCGGCCACCTTCCCCGCATCCTTGGTGCCCTGCCGCTGACTGTCATTGAAGTAAGCCGGCACCGTGATAACCGCATCGGTTACCGTTTCGCCCAGGTACTCCTCTGCCGACTTCTTGAGGTTGCTCAGGATAAAGGATGATATTTCGGCGGGGCTGTAACGTTTGTCCCGGATGCTGATTCGAACATCCCCATTGGCGGCCTTTTCAATTTTATAGGGCAGAATTTTGACATCATTCTGAACCTCTTTGGACTCGAATTTTCGTCCGATGAGCCGTTTGACCCCGAATACGGTATTTTCAGGATTGGTGGTGGCCTGTCGTTTGGCCGTCTGCCCCACAAGACGCTCACCTTTGTCCGTAATGGCCACGATGGATGGCGTTGTCCGTCCGCCTTCCGGGTTGTTGAGCACCACGGGGTCTCCCCCCTCCATGATGGACACGCATGAATTGGTGGTCCCCAAATCGATTCCGATTACTTTACTCATTCCCATTTCCTCCTTATGGTTTGATATGCGCAAACAGCTTTGCTGCTTTCACATTCATGAAATCATGTATTAGAAATAAAAGTAAGCATATAATAGAAGATGTCAATACGGTTCTATGTCAAAATCGCACATTACTTTTAATATTATATTTCTTTGATAATGGTTTTTGATGGGGAAATCGTTCAGGAAAGGTTTAATTCATGATACAGCTTTTTGGAACACTCGGGGCAGGTGCTGTGACTGAACCGGGCATGGGTTATGTTCCTATACGCGGCAGTCTTCCACCACCTTTCCGGCACGATCCCTTAGATTCAGGGCAAACGCATCGCCGTGGTTAAGCGCCTCTTCCAAATGGGCCAGGAGGTCATAAAAGAGGTCCCATCCTTCTTTCTCCTGCCGGTATTTCTCAATTAAGGGATTGGGTGTCCGGTTCAGCTCACCAATGACCTTCTCCAGACGCTCCACGGCCTGTTTCAACAATTGAACCCCTTCAACGTTCACGGCTTCATGGTCATGGGCAAACATTTCCGCCAGGTGAAATGAAAGCCTCAGATAGACAGCAGTGAAAGGCAGTTTTGATGCAAAACAGCCGGTGAACGGATCCATGATTTTCTTAATTTCAATGGACGACCACGGCAGTGCCCGCACATAGTACGAAAAGAAAAGAATGCGGACCAGATCGCCGATATACTTTCCCAGCTTTGCACCCTCAATGGCTTCTCCGGCAAAAACCGCTTTGTCATGGCGCATGATCAGTCCCGGTTTGTGTAGATAACGCAGATTTACGTCGGGTTTTGTAAAAAGGGACCCCATCAGATAGGCCTGATCTTCGGCGCGGCCGATAAAGGTGGGCGTAAAGGGGCGATACTTACGAATGCTTTCAATAAGGGCCGCAGTGGTTCCACCGGTCACATGGATTCGTTGCAGGCAGTGATCAACACCGTCGAGGGTAGCGGTGTCATAACGCGCCATCATTTCCGCACGGGTTGAAATGCCCATGGGAAGGGGGCTGAAAAAAGCCAGCGCTTCACCCCGGGGGATGGGGTCCGGAATGGGGATATCAGGAGTAAAGAGACCCCGGGGAACATCCTCCGCATTGACCAGGGCACCTGCCATCAATCCAAGTTCCACAGGATTCCCCTCCGCATCTTCCCCCGTCGCCCCCCAAAGCGGTGTTTTAAAGTGCTCCAGGGCGGAACTGCCGGTCTCTTTGACCAGTGCCGCCTGATCAAATACCTGGTCCAGATCCAGTTTAAAGGAGCCTTTCACACCGGGATCAACCAGGACCTGCCAGAGGGCACTCATGGCCTTAAGGAAGCTGTAATGACGTCCATATTCACCGTCAACGCCGAATACCCTGCGAAGAAACGTCCCTTTTGAATGGCCCATGTACTTTTCCATTGCGGGCAGAAGAATCTCTGTAAAGATCCGGTCCGTGTCATTTTCCGAGAACAGGTAAACATTGAGGTGGGAAAAAGGTTCGGTGCTGTCATAGACTTCTCTTAAATAGTCTTTGACAATTCCATGCAGGCCGTCATGAGTAACGGACACGGATAACAGGCAGGTCAATTTATCCGCCGGCTGGGCAACCCCCCTCTCCTTTTCAAATGAAATGGCGTTATCAAGTCCTCTGAGTCCATAGATGGCTTCATTGTTATCATTTGAAACGCCGATCTGAATGGGGTGATCAAACCAATAGCGCTGCTTTTCCGCCATGACCTGCTTCAGCTTTTCCACCATCCGGGACCCATAGGGTAAATTCGCCGGCGAATCGGAATCCCCGGGGGTTGTCACCAGCAGGTTTGACAGAAACAGCATCTGTCGCGATGGATTGTCAATGGACGAAGCATTGGGCGCTGTGATACGAACACGTCGATTGGCCCTGAGGGAAAGGATTTTTTCCGCCTGATCCAGAAGGCAGCCGGCCCCTTCAGGAAAGAGCACGTCCCAGATTTTTTTAAGTGACCCGACCCCCCAGGATGTGTCCTGCTGCGTGCAGAACCGCATCGCCTTTTGGAGAGCATTATTAAAATCATCGTCCTCATGGCACAGGTTCTCGATTTCACCATTGATCAACGCCGCACCGTTTTTCATAAAGCGTGCGACATTCCCCCATTTTTTCCCCACCTTCAAAGCATCAAGATATCCTTCCGCAACGCTGTACCGCCGGTGATCACACCCTGAAAGCAGGACTAAAAAGGCCGCATTGATATTTCTTGCGATATCCGTATCCCGGTCTTGGTCCGGCATGAACTGATCACCCACATCAAAACCAGCCAAGGGCGGTTTCTGTTGCGTGCCGTCCACCAAGGCGCTGATAAAGGTCGAAAAAACTTTCTCCATCTCACGCTCTGTTCTCAGAGAAAAATTCGGTTAAAAGCTGCTGGAAAGGCATTAGGCACCGTAATCGGGTCTTTCGTCCTGCCAGTTTGGCTGCCCGCCCACCTCTTTGGCACGCCATTTGGATTTGTCAATACACCCCGAAAGGCTCATGGTCGTCAACAGAAACAACATTCCGATTCCCAGCCACAAAGTTCTCCACTTCATCCCAACCTCCAAATTCTTTTTTTCTTTTTCCGATTCCGGTTAAACCACCAAGGTGGTTACCCTTTCCGGATCAAATCCCGGTTTAAAGGTGTTCCCTCCCAGGCATGGATCAAAACCATCATGGCATCATCCACATCCAGCTCCTCCGGGTTGTAAAAAATAGATCCGTCACCCATGGCTTTTAATGCGATGTCTTTGAGTTTATCCCGGGGAACCATGGCATTGCCTTCCGGATCCGTGACTTCCTTGAAGCAACGGGCGTGTTTATTTTTCGTTAAATGAAACAGCCGTTCATTCCAGTCACGAATCACTGAGATGACCTTTTCGGCGCGATGATGCTTCGGCGTTCTGGCAAAAATTTGCTCACCTCCCAACGGTAAGAGCAACTCAGAGGTAAACTGAGCATTCTTGTGCAGATTGTACTCCAATCCGTAGGGAAGCAGTATGGCCATGCACGTGCCGTGGGGCACACGGCAAACCGCCCCTACCGAATGGCCCAGGGTATGGACCATACCCGCCATGGCGTTTGAAAAAGCAACACCTGACAGATTGGCCGCCACCGCCAGGGAGAGACGTCCCCCCTTGTCGTCGGGCTGATCCATCACATTAAACAGATTGTCGCGCATCAATTCCATGGCGGACCTGGCAAACGCATCACTCAGCGGGTTTTTGGCCAGGCAGGTATACGCTTCCACCGAATGGGACAGGGCGCCCATAGCTGTGGCCGCAGTAATGGCCGGCGGCAGGCTCAGGGTCATTCGAGAATCCAGGAGCGCCACGTCGGGCAGAAGGAAATAACTGGTAAAGAACATTTTCCTTCTTTTTTCGTGATCCGCAATCACAGCCACCAGCGTCACTTCAGAACCGGTACCCGATGTGGTGGGGATGGCAATGAGGGGTTTCAAGGGCCGCTTCAAGGCGCCGGTCCCGGTGAAAGCCATTAAATCGGTGGCGTTTTCCGAAACCACAATGTTGACACCCTTGGCCGTATCCAGAACCGAACCGCCGCCTACGGCAATGATGGCATCACACCCTTTTTCACGGTAAACGCCGGCAAGGCGGTTGACCACGGTCAAATCCGAATCCGGCGGCACGTCGGATTCAACGGATCCGCCCGATATTCTTAAACAGGGCACCCGGTCTTTCATCACGGATGTCACCACATCAATAAGACCCGCTTCAAGAACCCCTTTGTCCGTAATAATCAGGGGCAATCGAGCCCCGAGACCTCCGAGTATCTCAGGAATCTTCTCCAGAACATCATGTCCCGAAATAGTTTTCACCCTGCAACAGAATTCATAATAGGCCGGTAATTCCATTTTTTCTCAATCCTCTTCTGGAATGTGGGGCGCTCCGTTAATTCAAATCAATGGGATCCCCCGTGAGGGCGCGTTCAAGAATCATCAGACAACCTTCCCCATAGACATCGCTTGAAGTACAGTCCGCCAATAAAGCCGCCATGGGTTTCAACTGATCCTTTTTGATGCCCACATCTTCCAGGGTCATGGGAAGCATTTTTTGGGTTGATTCATAAAGCGCATACTGCAGCTCCTGAATCAAGGTAAGCACTTTGCCGGTCCTGAACTCACCGGCAGTAATGGCAAAGGTCTCGGGACCGGCCATGGGAAGCAGAAGAGACTCCACAAAAAAATCATTCAGGGTTGACAGGTGATCCAACACATACGGCAACAGGATTCCCATGCAGAGCCCATGGGAGCAAGTGGCCTTCTGACCGACAGCCCATGCCAAAAGATGGGTCAACCCCGGCTTAACATTAGAGAAAGCGCATCCGGCCATGGTTTCCGCAGCAGCGACTGCGAATCGGGCAGCCTTCCATCCCCGACCACCACCCATCGCATCGGCAAGATGATGCACGATCATTTGGATGGCCGTATACGCATAAGCATCCACAAAGGGGTTTTTTGCCGGCCCCACAAACCCTTCCACCGCGTGGGTCAAGGCCGACATGGCACCGGAAATGGCTTTCAGAGGATCTTCCGGAGCAAATACCTCTGGGTCCACCATTACAACACCGGGCATCAGCATCAGGGATGAAAAGGCCAAATCCTCTACAAATGCCATCGAAGTGGTTTCATATCCATCACCTGATGAAGCCGGAATGGCCATGTAGGGTTTAAGCCTTCCTATTGTTCGATCCCCTTTTGCCGTAAAGGGCACAAGATCATGGGTTTTTTCCGTCACCGCCAGGTTGAGGATTTTAGCCGTATGCATGACCGAGCCGCTTCCCAGCGCGATAATGGCGTCAAAACCGCCGTTTTGAAACAGTTCAGCGAGGCGCAGGACGGTTTCCAAACGTGCGTGATCCCCAACATCATCGTAAATCCCAAGGGGCATACCGGAATTCCTCAATCCATCAATGACCCTGGGAATTACTCTCTTTTTCCCCAGTACCTTTGTGGTAATCAACAACGGCCTTTCGGCTCCCATGGCTGCCAGCTCAAACGGTACATGGGCCAGGGCTTTTGTGCCCGCATTTATTTTCACCGGACTTAGAAATGTATTGTTTTCAGGTTCGACCATTATTAAACTCCTGATAAACCGGGCAGACACACGAATCCGTCCCTACGGCTTTCCACCATTAAGGGCAACAATCGGACCAGCACCCATTAAATCCAATCGAATGTTCTAGAACCCCAAAACCGCGCGAACATAAACCATAAGCCGACCCAGGTGTTTTCTTACGGGCGGCCAGGCAGGATACCGTTTAACCGCGAGTCCGGCGATTATTTTCGGCAGCAGTAACACTTCCACCATATCCAGGATACGCACCACTGTGCATGCCTGCGGCACGTCGCCTTCCACCACCAGGCGGTCCCTGGCAACAGCGATGGCGGTAGATTCCTGAAAGGTAAATAGAAGAATCGCTCCTTCCAGATGCTTGATTTTGATGCTCAAATCCAGGGGTTTGCCACCCGGTTTTGACCCCACGTATTTAACCCGCCCGCCGAGGGTTTTTTCCATGACCATGGCAGGTCCCCTGGGGGCCACTCCCAGCGAAAATCGAAATCCCGCGGGAATGGTTTCAAACTCCTTTTTGACCCCTTTATCCACTTTTGCCGCCGCCTGCATGGCCCGCCCCACAAGCCATAGTATACTGGACAGATATAAACGTTTCATCCGTTTTCCCCGTGGGACAATGAGTCTGAAGCCCTTACGACCCTCAAGGGAACGCTCCGGATCTTTTACTTCAATTCTCAGCTTCCGCAGGGTCCTGGCGGAGGGGATGCCCTGATGATCATAACCGCGCATGTTATAATAATCATCCAGCATATCATAAAGGGGCACCGTATGGTGTTCTTCATCGCAGTTTCGACCTTCCTTCAGGAACCGTTCCGGAAGCGAGTCATCCTTTCTTCGAATGCCTTCACGGGTATTCATGAGCCTCTCCAGGGTATGAACCCGACTCCCCGCCTTGAGCATCTCCCACTGGCACATACGGATGCCCGTCACCGCGCTATACAGCTTGGAAAAAAGCGACACATCCATGAGCATAATGGCCACCGCCGGAAGGTACTGCATGGTCAGTCCCAGCATGAATTTCGGTGTGTATTTTACGATGGGGGGCTCCAGCACATAGGCATAAGACGTGAACTGGCAGGTTTGAAGGGAGTTGATGGCGGCATATAGATTTTCGAAAAAATAGACAAACCTGGCCTTTGCCCGTGTTGTATACGGATTCAGCAATCCAAACAACACTTCCAGACCGGTGGGAAAAGCCGACAGGTGGCAGGCACCGCGGTTGGCGACGGCGTAGCTCAACCCCTGCCCCCAGCTTCCCCTGGGATCATAGGCGGCCATCTCCAACCCCTTCACCTGCATCGCAAACTCCCGACCACCGTATTTTTCGCTCAACCATCGGGTGCCCCTGGCCATCTCCCGGCCGAAATCCTTCCCATGGGCCATGTCGGAAATGGCTTGTGTTATCCCTTCCGGAGACCCAAAGCGCAACGGTGTATTCAGAAGTCCTTTCTCTCCGGCCTCCATGACCCACCCCAGAACGGCACCTGTGGAGATGGTATCCATGCCCATACGCCCGCAGAGATCATTCCATAGCACAATTTGATCCGGGTCATAAATCCCCAGGTTAGGCCCCAGCAGGCCAACGGTTTCGTATTCGGGAACCGGATGGACGCTCCCATCCTCGAGAGTCCCTTTGTGACCGCAAAGGATGGTGCAGGGTTTGCAGGTGTGGTGACGGGTTTGATAGCGCTCCTGCATGGCTTTTCCCGAAACCTTTTCCGCCGAATCATGGCGCCCCCCTTGGAAATTGTTCACAGGAAGAATCCCCCCACTGTTGCACCAGTCCACGTTGGAACTGGTGCCGAACATGCGGTATGTGGTGGTAGGGTTGTTTCGATTCAGATAGGCTGTCGCCTTTTTTTTGACCTTCTCAAAACGATCCGGGTTCTTGGGTACAATTTTGAATGCCCCCCCTTTAGCAACAATGGCTTTCAGGTTCTTGGAACCCATAACAGCCCCCATACCGCCGCGCCCCAGAAACCGGTCCCCGGAACGGATATTGGCAATGGGAACCCGGTTTTCTCCGGCCGGCCCGATGGCCAGAATGCCGCATTTCTTATCATTTTTAAGCGATTCCTGGGTCTTTTCCGCATCCATGCCCCGGAAAGGAGACGCATCTTCAAAATTCACACCCTGCTCATCGATGATCATGCACACCGGATTTTCCGACCGACCGGTCACCAGAAGCCCATCGAAGCCTGTGGTCTTCAATGCCATGCCGAAAGGACCGCCACATGAAGAAGCCAGCATGATGCCGGTGAGGGGGGATTTGGTGAGTGCTGCAAAACGTCCGGAGCAGGGTGCTCCGGTCCCCATGAAAACCCCCATCATAAACGCCAGATAGTTGTCTTCACCCAACGGATCAATGCCGGGGGTCAAACGGTCGTAGAGGAGTTTCAGCCCAAGGCCCTTGGCACCCAGGTACATCTTTCGATCTTTTTCATGGACCTTAATCTCCTTCACGTCCCTTTGTGTCAGGTTAACCTCAAGGATTCGATTGCTCGTTCCACTGATTTCCATTCAAAGATCTCCATCAGTCATGTTACATCAGCACCCGTCATATAGAAGCTTTGCCAATTCTGTTAAGCCAAGTTCTTCGAGTACCTTTTTTTCTGCTACCCCTTCTTCATTAAGCCCTCTGAGCTCATAAAACTCCTTCAACATCAAATCCATATCGGGAATGCTCCCCTTCGTCGGTCCTGTATCCAAAACGGTCATCAGTCTCTTTGGTAAAACATCGTGCTCCGCCCTGGCCCCGAAGAGATTGGTTAAACCCCGTTTTATGTACCAGATCCTCCGCCCTAACTGCATTGTTTCGTCAAGGGTGTAGTCAAACCCCGTAACATGATTTACCATATCCACTGCCTGGGTGGCATTCAGGATCATCGCACCCAAGTTACAGAATCCGACACAGTGGGAGAAAAACATCCCGTAATCCTCGCATACAACATTCAGTTTCGCCTTACCCTCACTGCTCATTCCGGTTATTTCATCTGCCAGTTCCGGGATTTCAGGTAGATACATGCCGCCTCCCTCCACCGGAAAAACGAGGCTGGCCAAATGACACGCCCCCCTGGATGAGACGGCATAGGCCAATCCATGACCGTGCGCCCCCCTGGGATCATGCATGGGCGCTTCAAGACCCTTGACCGTGGTCAGGAAGTCGGAGGCGTTTCCGCCAATCTGTTCCGCCGCTTTGGCGCTCCCTTCAGACAAGATCGCACCAATCCCCTCTCGCTTCCCAATTTTTTCCACCATGGCGACAATCGCCTCCGAATTGCCCCATGTCAGGCTTAGGCCATCGGTATCTTTTTTATTTATCAGGCCATTTTCAAAGCACTCCATGGCAAAAGCGATGGTGGATCCGCAAGAGATGGTATCCATACCGTAGCGGTTGCAAATATCGTTCGCTTTGCCGATAGATTCCAAACTGACGTTCAGACACATGGTTCCAAAGGTGGCGATGGTTTCATATTCGGGGCCGGGTCCTTTTTCAAATTCAAATGCTCCCTCCTTCACCTCTGCCTCTCTTTTACACGCTACACCGCAGGCATAGCATGTGCTGTTACCGGTCAGGATCTTTTCGTCATATTCTACGGGTCCTATTTCGTCAAAGAGATCCCATTCGCTCTGCTGCCAATTCTTCATGGGGATATCACCGGATATGATGCCGATATCCATATGCGACGCAGTCCCGAAGGCACGCAATCCTTCAGTGGAAATATTCCCGTCATAAAGCTCCTTGAGCTCTGAACGGAGAGCATCAAACCTGTCAGGATGTTCCACCTCGAGTTTTCCGGTTCCCCTCACAAAGATGGCCTTGAGTTTCTTTGAACCCCATACAGCGCCTAACCCGGTGCGTCCCGCCACGTGTCCCTTATCGTTGATGATGGATGCAAATTTCACAAGATTTTCGCCGGCAGGGCCTATTGCAAAGACCTGGCCTGACTTCATGGACGCTGTTTTATGATCTGCGATCATCTCATCGGTAACCGTGTAGATGTCCCTTCCCCAGTACTTCCGGGCGTCCCTTATCTCCACCGTTGCGTCTTCGATATAGATATAAGCAGGACTGTTCGACGCACCCGTAATCACGATACCGTCATAGCCCGCGAATTTCAATTGTGCGCCAAAAAAACCGCCGATATTGCAATCGCCCCACAGTCCGGTAAGTGGGGATTTTGCGCCGACAGTCCACCTGGCCACCGCATTTGTTCTCATACCGGTTAATGGCCCGGTCATGAGCACAAAGGGATTGTCCGCGGAAAGGGGGTCGAAGTCCGGCTTCCCCTTAATGAGGTCGAGATAGATCTTAGTCCCAAACCCCAAGCCGCCGATGTATTCCCTGGCGAATTCCATATCCAAGGACCTTGCTTCAATATCCCCGGATGTCAGGTCGACATAAAGTATACTTCCCGCATAACCGCCCATGTGGAATACCTCCTAAAAAATATTATGCTCCCCATAACCGTTCTCATCGAGATACTTGGGATACATGGCATAGGAAGGCTTTATTGCGGGCAAGAGCTTCAATATTTTCGGAATCGGCCCTTTTGCCACCATCTGCTTCCGGGTCAGGGCAGCCATTAAATTCACCTTGCCGAACCAGAACTTGTGGGCGATGTCCGAGCTCATGGACATATCAACTGTAGCCTTGGTATCGGTGTCTCCGGCCGATATTTCAACCTTGTCTCCTGAGCAGTCAATCAACAAAACTACGTCCGGATCACTGTAACTAAATCTGATGATTAATTTTGAAGCAAGCAGCTTATCGGCAATGGCCGGCGTATCAGCAAGCAACTCGAAAAAACCGCCCAGCATTTTTTCAAACTTCTCAGCACTTTCAAAAAGTCCCATCTTTTCCCCCATTCCTGTAAATAGTGTTTAATATGCGTTCTTAAGATGAACCAATATCTCTTCGGCAATAACTTCCCTCGGGTTATAAAAGCTGGCGCCGTCCATAACCGCCGCCTCTGCTATTTCCGGCAGCCGTTCCTCGGGAACGCCCACTTCGCCCAGTCTTACGGGCAAGGCACCCAACGCGTTCAGCTTACCGGTCAGTTTTCTCACGGATTCGATAGCCTTCTTAGCCCTATCATCAAGCGACAGGCCGGATACCGCCTCACCCATGACAGGTGCAAGCTTTGCCAATTTCTCCGTAACCTCCTCAAAATTGTACTCCATACCATGGGGCAGGAGTATGGCGTTGGCGATTCCGTGCGGCACCTGACAGAGTCCTCCAACTGCATGGGCCATACTGTGTACGCATCCCACCATTGAATGGGAAAAAGCAATGCCGGCCATGGCCGAAGCGACCAGTAAACTCCCTCTGGCCTCAATGTCGCTCCCATCCCGGGTCGCCTGCACGATGTTTCCACAAATAAGCTCGATCGCGCCGAACGCCAAAGCATCGGAAACAGGTGACCATTGCAAGCCCACATAAGCCTCAATCGCGTGGGTCATCGCGTCCATGGCGGTAGATGCAGTGAGCTTCGGCGTCATGGAAGTCGTCATCTCAGGATCGAGGACAGCCAGATCGGGGAGGAGGAATTTATCGGTAAACGCCATCTTCACACTATTTTCCTCATCGTAGATAACCGCTACCATGGTCACCTCGCTACCTGTGCCGGCGGTGGTGGGTATTGCAACCAGAGGGCCCAGCGGCCTTATGAGGGTCTGAGCACCGGAGTGGTCCTCTACAAGATCGCCTCCCTCACAAATCAAAATGTTGGCGGCCTTGGCCGTATCAATAACGCTTCCTCCCCCTATGGCGATCAGGCCTTCAGCACCGGAAGCTTTAGCCTGTTCAGCACAATGATTGACTGCCTTTACCTCAGAATTGGGCGGCACATCCAGGAACATCCCGACAACCTGGATACCCGCAGATTCGAGTCCATCCACAACCTTTTGAACGAGACCAATATCACTGATAACCTTATCGGACACAATGAAGTATTTAGATACCCCTAAAAGGTCCAGTTCGGCCTTGAAATCCGAGGCAATGCCAGGGCTGTATACCACCTTTGTCGGGTTGTAAAACTCAAAGAATTCCGGAATCATAACAGTTCTCCTTTTTGTACGTTGGCTTTAGCCTTCTTTTTCCCTTTTCTCCAGGGTGCTCTTGATTTCCATTATGGTGCCATTCCTGAAAATCGTCAAGCTCAGTTGAGTACCGGGGCTCAAGGAAAGCAATTCCCGCCTGAGCAAAAGAAAACGCCCCACGGGATGGCCGTTTAAGCCCATGATGATATCATCGGGTTTCATTCCCGCCTTTTCCGCGGGGCTCTCCTTTTCCACCGCTACCACCAGAACACCGCCCTCATGGGGGTATTTCAGCTCAAAGGCCCTGTTCGGCATAAGCGGCACAGCCTGAACCCCCAGCCAACCCCTTTCCGTCTTGCCCAGAACCAGCATGGGCATCACTGTTTTTACGGTATTGATGGGAATGGCAAACCCGATGGATTGCGCTTTGCTGACCACAGCGGTGTTAATACCCACCACTTCACCATGAAGATTCACCAATGGTCCACCACTGTTTCCGAGGTTGATAGCCGAATCCGTCTGGATGAAATCCACCAGTTTTTCATTAAGGCCGGGAGAAATCCGTTCCGTTGCACTGACGATCCCCGACGTCACGGAGTGCCTTAACCCTAAAGGATTCCCGATGGCCAGCACCATCTCACCGATACGCAGACTTTCGGAATTACCCAGAGGAAGGACGGTCAAGAGGTGATCCGGTTCGATGCGGATAAGCGCCGTATCGGTAATGCGATCGGCACCCACGATCTTGGCGGTATATTCTCTTCTCCCTTCGGATAAAACCACGCGGATATCCGTAGCATTGTGAATCACATGGGCGTTGGTCAGGATATACCCCTGTTCATTGATAATAAAACCGGAACCCAGGCTGAATCCTTCGCTATTGTAGGGAATGGGAACTTTGAAAGGAATAATATCAAAGAGATTGGAAAGCAGGGGGATTCGAACAATATCATTGGGCGACACGCCCACATTGGCTTCTTTTTCCTCCAGGTTCCGGGTATAAATATTAACGACGCCGTCTTTGACCTTTTCCGCAACATCGGCAAAGGTATTATTGTGGATAATAATGTTTTCCCGGTCCCCGAAAGATTCCCGTTCCTCCCACATGTGTTTCAGGTCAATATCTTCAAAAGAAAGTTCCTCAAAACTTTTGTCAAAAATCGGATCGTCTTTGCTCACAAGATCCGCATCCATTCCCCTGTGGGACTGTGAAATTGTGCAACCCGAGAAAATCTGAGCCATCACAAATAAGACCACAATCCCAACCCCATATTGGTGAAATCGCAGCATCATAAGAACCGTTCACCCACGTGGACCAGAGAAATATCCCCTAAGCTTTCCGGCAAACCCGATGGGGAACCTATTACCGCAACAAAATCGGCCCGCATCCCTTTGGCAATAAGCCCCTTTCCGTCAAGACCCAACAGCCGTGCATTGTTAAAGGAGGCGCATTTGATGGCCTCTTCAATGGAGAACCCGGCATCCAAGAGCAGTTGCAGCTCCCCAATCAAAGCGCTGCCGTGGTGGACCCCCATACTGCCGGAATCCGTTCCAAGGGCAATGGGTACCCCCAGCCTTCTGGCCAAACCTATCTGTTCCAGCTGATGTTCCAGGTTTCGTAACGCCATAAGGCGCTCTTCTCCCCTTTCCCCGGCATGTTCTGCGAAGGCTTTCATGGTACCGGCTGTGGGAACCCAGAAAATCTGCTTTTCCGCCATCTGTAAAAGGTTCTTCATTCCCATGAAAAAGCCGTGCTCAATGGAGCTGCATCCCGCGTCAAGGGCGATTTGAACCGGCACAATACCATTGGCATGCACCATGGTTTTGAGCCCCAGGGCGGAGGCCGCTTCAACCCCTTCTCTCAAAGCCTTCAACTGGAACTGAGGTCCGGATTCCTCGCCAAAATACCGTAGGCTGTTCAAACCGGATTGAATAATCTTAACATGATCAATACCATGACACTCCCGCATAATCCCTGCCGCCAGGGTACCTCTTTTAAGGGCACGTCCCACAAAGTTACCATACCTTCCCGGTTTATGCCATGCCTTTCCTGCCACATGCAGACAAATGGAAGATCCTTTTCCTTTCATAAAGCGGTTTTTATAACGCTGTGTATAACCTTTCTTGTCTCCGCCGTCCCTTACCGCCAAAACGCCATGGGCGATCAATTGTTTCAAATGAAAGGAAATGGTTTCCTGAGCTTGCCCAAAGTTCTCATTCAGCTGTTGTTTTCGACGCTCCTGATCAGCGGTTCCGGACATTATCAGGTGTACATGGGCATCTGCCAGAGCGGGCAGGAGGGTATATCCTGATAGATCCGAAAAAGTGGAAGGCTTCATCTTACCCGATGGAAAATGTCGGATTTCCTCGAAAAATCCATCTTTAATCTTTATGAGAACGTTTTTCCGTACCTGAACGCCGCTCCCATCAATCATCCATCCTGCCCGAATCCATCTTTTGCTGAACATTATAGTTTACCATTCCCTTCTTTGAGATGCTCTTTTTCGACCACAGATCAGCGTCAAGGTCAAGCACAAAGCCGTGAAAGGGCCAAAACCCTCTTGGAAAGCACTCGCATTCGTGATATAAGGTATGGTTGTTTATCTCATTTGAGGCCAGGCATGACAGAAGACCATAACAAACACCACCTCGCCATGGAAGACAAGGAAATCATCCTTGTGGGAACAGCCCATGTGTCCAATGAAAGTGCGGACTTGGTAGAGCGTGTGATTGAAGAAGAGAAACCGGACACGGTGGCAGTGGAGCTCTGTCAGTCCAGATACCAGGCCATGACCGATAAAAACCGGTGGCAGGAAACTGATTTGATCAAGGTGATCAAAGAAAAAAAGGCGTTTTTACTCCTTTCCAACCTCATGCTGGCCTCCTTCCAGAAAAAAATCGGTAAAAAACTGGGCATCAAGCCGGGGGAGGAGATGCTTCGCGCCATTAAGACGGCCAAAGAAATGGAAGCCGACATTCACCTGGCCGACCGGGATGTTCGAACCACCCTCTCCAGAACGTGGCGACTGATGGGGTTCTGGACGAAATTCAAACTCCTGCTCCAACTCATCACTTCCATGGGGAATGTTGAGGACATCGAAAAAGAGGACATCGAAAAACTGAAAGAGCAGGATGTCCTTGAAACCCTGCTGAGTGAACTGGGGAAAACCCTGCCGGATTTACAGCGGGTGCTCATTGATGAAAGGGATCAATACCTGGCACATAAAATCAGGACCGCTCCGGGAAAGAAAATCGTTGCCGTTGTCGGCGCCGGCCATGTTCCGGGTATCAAGAAATACTGGGAAGAACCCGTGGACATGGCTGCCCTTGAAATCATCCCTCCCAAGGGGAAATGGGGCGGGTTTCTCAAGTGGGGCATCCCTACGCTGGTCATTTTGTTGATCATTCTCGGTTTCTATATGGCGGGCGCCAGTGCGGGCGCAGACATGATCAAGTGGTGGATTCTGGCCAATGCGGTCCTGGCAGGCCTTGGAGCAGCCGTTGCCCTGGCACACCCCCTCACGATTCTGACCGCCGTCATTGCATCCCCCATCACGTCGCTGAATCCAATGATTGCTGCGGGGTGGGTGGCCGGACTGGTGCAGGTCTTTCTCGTTAAACCGAAAGTGAAGGACTTTCAACGGCTGCCTGAAGACATTGTTTCGGTGAAGGGATTCTGGAAAAACAAGATCACCCGGATCCTGCTCATTGTGGTATTGACCAACCTGGGAAGTTCCCTCGGCGCGTTCGTGGCCATTCCCTTGATGGCAAAGGTATTTTAGACGCCGTAATACTCCCGATACCAGGCAATAAAAGCCCTGATGCCCTCTTTCAGATGCGTTTTTGGAGCAAATCCAAGCTTTTCTCTGGATTTCGTAATGTTGGCGGATGTTTCGGCTACATCACCCGGCTGCATGGGGAGCATGTTCTTTTCCGCTTTCCGCCCCAGCTCCGATTCAATGGCCTGAATAAAATCCATCAATGTTGTGGAATCGGAGTTGCCCAGGTTGAAAATCTCGTAGGGTGCCGGTTTTTCGATGGCGCTTATCGTGCCCGCCACGATATCATCAATATAGGTGAAGTCCCGCCGCATGTCGCCGTAATTGAAAACGTTGATGGGGCGATCGTGCAGGATTGCATCCGTAAAAAGAAACAGCGCCATATCCGGTCTGCCCCACGGACCATATACCGTAAAAAACCTCAGACCCGTGCACGGGATGTCGTAGAGGTGGCTATAGGCGTGGGCCATGAGTTCGTTGGCCTTTTTTGTTGCCGCATAAAGGCTGATGGGGTTATCAACCCGGTCTTCCACGCTGTAGGGGTTGTTTTTGTTTTTGCCGTATACGGAGGATGAGGAAGCGTAGACAAAATTCTCCACCTGGAACTTCCGGGCCATTTCAAGCAGATTCAGGAAACCCTCAATATTGCTTTTCTGGTAGGAAAACGGGTCTTTCAAGGAATGTCTGACCCCCGCCTGGGCTGCCAGATTGCAGATTCGAGTGATTTGATGCGCCCCAAACACCCGCTGCAGGGTTGGAAGATCCTGGATATCCCCTTTAATAAACCGGAAGTTCTCATGGGGATTCAACAAATCGAGCCGTGCCTTCTTGAGCCCCACGTCATAGTAAGCGTTCAGGTTATCGACTCCCACCACACCATAACCCATATCCAGCAGTTTTCTGGAGAGATGAAAGCCGATAAACCCGGCTGACCCCGTTACCAGAACCGTCTGATCCGAAAATGCCATAACAACCTTTCCCCCCAAGAGTTCATTTTTTTCATATCTTTAGTGCAAATGCGTTAAGAAGTAAAGCCCTTCAACCCCGAATTGATTTTATCGTCGTCGCCGTAGGGGAAACCCCCTGTGGTTGCCCTGTGTCAGGTGGTTTGGACGATATCATCAGGGCAGGCACAGGGGCCTGCCCCTACAATTACAATTTTACCTGAACAAAAAAAAGCGCCCGAGGAAAATAACTCATTTCCCCAGGCGCAGTCTTATCACGTTAAAAATGGTTGAGCCGTTACAGCGTGGAGCGGGCTGATTACATCATGCCGCCCATACCGCCCATGCCACCCATACCGCCGCCCATACCACCGGGAGGCATCGCGGGCATATCGGAACCACCCTTTTCCGGCGCCTCGGCAATCATGGCCTCGGTGGTCAGAAGCAGAGATGAAACCGACGTGGCGTTTTGCAGGGCAAACCGGGTGACCTTTGTGGGATCGATGATCCCAGCTTCCATCAGGTCTTCATACACGCCCGTTTCAGCATTGTAGCCAAAGGCGCCACTCCCGTTTTTCACCTTATCCACAACCACGGAACCCTCGGCGCCGGCGTTTTCAACGATCTGGCGAATGGGTTCTTCAAGGGCTCTCATGACCAGGTTGACGCCGGCCTGCTCTTCACCGCCCAGATCAAGCGCCACAAGTGCGGGAATCGTTCGAACCAAGGCCACGCCGCCGCCCGCTACGATACCTTCTTCAACAGCAGCTCTGGTGGCGTTCAGGGCATCTTCAACCCTGGCCTTTTTCTCTTTCATTTCGATCTCGGTGGCTGCGCCCACATTGATCACGGCCACACCGCCGATGAGCTTGGCCAGTCTTTCCTGAAGTTTCTCACGATCGTAGTCGGAGGTGGTCTCATCGATCTGAGCGCGAATCTGCTTGACCCGGCCTTCCAGGTCAGCTCTCTCGCCGCCGCCGTCAACGATGGTGGTATTGTCCTTGTCGATGGTGATGGTCTTGGCAGTACCCAGGTCATTCAGGGTCAGGTTTTCCAGTTTCAGACCCAGATCTTCTGAAATTACGCGACCGCCGGTCAAAGTTGCGATATCTTCCAGCATGGCCTTTCTTCGGTCTCCAAATCCCGGGGCCTTGACGGCCGCTACCTGCAGGGTTCCCCTCAATCGGTTCACCACCAAGGTGGCCAGGGCTTCGCCTTCAACGTCTTCGGCGAGGATCAGAAGCGGTTTTCCCATTTTGGCAACCTGCTCAAGGATGGGGACCAGGTCTTTCATGGAGCTGATCTTTTTCTCGTTCAGCAGAACATAGGGCTCGGTCAGGTTTACTTCCATTTTTTCAGCGTCGGTCACAAAGTAGGGGGAAAGATATCCACGATCAAACTGCATCCCTTCCACCACCTCAAGCGAAGTATCCATGCTCTTGGCTTCTTCAACGGTAATGACACCTTCTTTACCCACCTTGTTCATGGCTTCGGCAATGATATTTCCGATGGTGGCGTCGCTGTTGGCGGAAATGGTACCGACCTGAGCGATCTCGGCCTGGTCCTTGGTGGCTTTGGAAAGTTTCTTAAGCTCATCCACAGCAACCACGGTAGCCTTTTCGATGCCGCGCTTAAGGGCCATTGGGTTAACGCCGGCTGCGACCAGCTTTGCGCCTTCACGGTACATGGCCTGGGCCAGAACCGTTGCGGTGGTGGTTCCGTCGCCGGCAACATCGGATGTCTTGGAGGCCACTTCCTTCACCATCTGGGCGCCCATATTTTCAAATTTGTCTTCCAATTCGATTTCCTTGGCAACCGTAACACCATCCTTGGTAATGGTGGGAGCGCCGAAGGATTTGTCTAAAATAACGTTGCGGCCTTTCGGTCCCAGGGTTACTTTAACGGCGTTGGCAAGGGTATCCACACCGGTCAGAATCGCTTCCCTTGCTTTCATGCTGTATTTAATCTCTTTTGCCATCTGTATTCTTCTCCTTAATAATTATTTTTGAAAATCCTGCTGTTACGCCAATAGAAGTAGATTTTCCAAAAAACGTCTACTCTACGATGGCAATGATATCGTCTTCTCTCATGATCAGATGCTCTTCACCGTCGATCTGAATTTCGGTCCCGGCATATTTCCCAAATAGGACTTTATCGCCGGCTTTCACTTCCAGTGCTATTTTCTTGCCATCATCGGCCACTTTTCCATCACCCACAGCCATGATTTCCCCTTCAACGGGTTTTTCCTTGGCTGTATCAGGAATAATGATGCCACCCTTGGTTTTTTCTTCTTCCTCGACTCTCTTTACGATGACACGGTCATGCAACGGTTTTACTTTCATTTCTCTTCTCTCCTCATCAAATAGTATTTTTTTACACAAACGCCATATGGTTTACCAAAAACCTTACCATCCTCAGATCCTTAAAATTGCAACAAAAAATAGAGTCTTGCCTTAAAAATCTCGACGTACGGAAAATTAATATCGACCCTTGAAATGTCAAGGGCAATGACTAAAAAACATGGGAGGACAAATAGTGGAAGGGGGAATGGGGTTTTGGGTCAGGCGCCGTTCAGCCGCCATTTCAAGGTTTCACGGATACCCGCGTTTAACTCAACTCTCGGTTTCCAACCCAGAGTGTCAGCGGCCTTTTGGATGTTGAGGCGGCTCCTTTTCAAATCACCGGGGCGGGCCAGCTGTTTTTTCATTTCATATAGGTCTTCCGACACGGACGTTCCCGTCTTTCTCATAACATTCAGAATTTTCGCATACAGATCGCCGGTTTTCGTCCCTTGCCCTGTACCGATGTTGAAAAAATCACCACTTCCCCGGTTCAATACAGCAATATTGGCGCTGACCACATCGCCTACAAAGCAATAATCCCTCACCATGCCCCGGTCATCTTCCGGAAAATGATTCAGCATGGATCGGGTCCCCTCAATCAGGTTATTCATAAAAATTGCCACAACGCCCGCCTCGCCGTGGGGAACCTGACGGGGACCGTAGACATTGGCATACCTGAGAGTGGTGTAATCGAGTCCGTATTGGTGACGGTAATATGCCAGGTAGTGTTCCGAGCTATATTTTGTGATCGCATAGGGGGAAAGGGGCTTGGGGTTGTAGGATTCGGAAGTGGGGTATTCCTCGGCCTCCCCGTATATGGCGCCACCTGAAGAGATAAAAATGACTTTTTTCACGTCCGATTTCACCGCCGCTTCCAGTAGATTCAAAAATCCCCTGATATTGACATCCGCGTCAAAACCGGGGTCCGAAACCGAAGCCGGCACACTCATTTGCGCCGCATGATGGTTTAAGATATCGGGGTGTTCCTCTAAGATAACCCGTGCGGCATCGGGTGAACGGATATCCATCTCATAGAATCGTGCTTCTGGGTTGACGTTTACCCGTTTTCCGGTGTAAAGGTTGTCCAGGATTAAAACCTTGTGCCCGGCGCCGATGTAGCCGTCCACCACATTGGAACCGATAAACCCGGCGCCGCCGGTAACCAGTATTTTCATTTTGGATTCTCCTGCCGTCCGAATGGGGCTGCATATTCCGGCTTATTGCTATTGAATCGCCTGAAAGATATTGGGCAGGTTAGCAAGGCAAAAGGCGAGGGTCAAGCAATTATCAACAGCCCGGATACCGGGCCCAGCGTCATATGGTGAGAAAAAGGCGAAAAACATGAGCCAACATTATAATAATATTCTCGATAAAATCGGCAATACCCCCATGGTTCCCGTTACCCGGCTTACTTCCGGCACAGATGTGGAAATACTGGCCAAGCTGGAGGGATTTAACCCCGGCGGATCCATCAAAGACCGGCCGGCTTTAAAAATGATCGAAGAGGCTGAAAAATCGGGGGCCTTAAAGAAAGGCAAGACCATTTTAGAGGCAACCAGCGGCAACACGGGGATCGGTCTGGCCCTGGTGGCCGCCGTCAAGGGCTACGACATTTTATTAACCATGTCTGAAGCCGTCAGTGAAGAACGGGTCAAAATCCTTGCGGCCCTGGGGGCGGAACTAGAGTTCACCCCGGCGCACCTGGGAACCGACGGCGCCATTGAACATGTCTACAACCTGGCCCGTGAAAATCCTGAAAAATTCTGGCTGGCCGATCAATTCAACAACGACGCCAACTGGATGGCCCATTATGAGAGCACAGCCATGGAGATATGGGAGCAGACGGAAGGGCGTCTTGATGCCATTATTGCCACCATGGGAACCACCGGCACCCTGATGGGCATTTCCCGGCGGTTCAAGGAATTGGATCCCTCTGTTCAGATTATCGGCGTGGAACCTTATCTGGGGCACAAGATCCAGGGGCTCAAAAACATGAAGGAATCCTACCGGCCGGGCATATTTGAAAAAAAGAGAGCCGACCAGATTGTCAAAATTGAAGATGAAGAGGCGTTTGAAACCTCCCGAATGCTGGCCAGGAAAGAAGGGATTTTTGTGGGGATGAGTTCCGGTGCGGCCATGGCGGTGGCCCTTAAGGTGGCCCGAAAAATGGAACGGGGCCGTATTGTGGTTCTTCTGGCAGACGGCGGTGAGCGGTATCTCAGTACGCCCCTGTTCATGGCCAGAAAGAAATCGGGGCTTCGCGTTTACAACACCATGACCCGCAAAAAAGAGGATTTTGTTCCTATTAAGGACAACCGTGTCACCCTTTACTCCTGCGGTCCTACCCTCTGCCAGGTCATTGATCTCGTGCAATGCCGCCGCCTGCTTTTCTCCGATTTGATCAGCCGCTACATGACCTATAAAGGGTATGAAGTAACCCACATCATGAATGTGACGGACCTGGACGACCGCACCATTCTAGGCGCCCAACGGGCCGGTGTTTCCCTGAAAGAGTTTACCGATATGTTTTATAATTCTTTCATGACGGACCTGGACAGCCTCAACATCATTAGGGCCTCCCAGTACCCCCGGCCCAGCGAACATGTGGACGACATGATTGAGCTGACCCAGACCCTTCTGGAAAAGGGATACGCCTATGAAAAACTACGATCCATATACTTTGATATCTCCAGATTCAAAGATTATGGAAAACTTTCCAATGTGGATCTCAATAAGATCAGAATCGGTAAAACAGTTGATCTGGACCAATATGAGAAAGAAAACCCCAAGGATTTTACCCTGCTCAAACGATCTACCCTCAGTGAATTGAAAGCCGGCCTTTTCTTTAAGACAAAATGGGGCAATATACGCCCGGGATGGCATCTTGAGTGCGCCGCCATTGCGCTGAAAACCCTGGGGCCCACCCATGACATCCACACCAGCGGCGTGGCCCTGGCATTTCCCCACCACGAAAACGCCATCGCCATCAGCCAGGCCGCCACAGACAGGCGTCTGGCCAATTACTGGCTTCACAATGAACCGGTCATGTTCAATGGTACCCATGCATCCGATGATGTCAATCTGACCTTGAGAGATATCCTGGCAGAAGGTTTCATGGGAAGGGAAGTTCGATACTGGTTGCTCAGCCGGCACTATCGGAAACCGATCTTTTTTTCCCATACCAAGCTTGCGGCTGTCAGGAACACCATCGCCCATCTTGACAAATTTGTTCAGAAAATATATTTCGCAAAATCGGCCTCTGTGAACCCTGACTTTGACCAGACCATTTATGCCCTTAAACAAGGGTTTGTGACGGCCATGGACGATGACTTCAATGTGGCCGCAGGCCTGGCCGCCCTTTTTCGTTTTACCCGCGACATCAATCAAAGCTTGGACCAAAAGGGCCTTTTTACTTCAGACCGGGAAAAGATATTGGCGGCGCTAGGGGGGATTAATTCGGTTCTGGGAATTATAAACCTGGCCCCCCCCGATGCCGTCCCCGAAGTGGAAGCGCTCGTCCTGAAAAGAGAATTGGCGAGAGGCCAAAAAGACTGGTCCACAGCTGACGAATTGAGAAAAGAAATCGAAAAGATGGGGATTGAGGTGATCGATATGCCTGACGGCCCGCGATGGCGGAGAATTGGACCCCATTAACAGAATAATATGCCATTCGCTCAAAGGCGATAAGGACAGAAGAGATTTTATATTTTTGAGGAAAATCAAAGAACCATGCCCATATATGAATACGAGCCCGTAGATTTAAACAAAAGTTGCAATGAATGTAAATATGGATTTGAATTCATTCAGAAAATTAACGATACCCCCATCACCCAATGTCCCCATTGCGGGCAGGGTGTCCGGAAAATCATCTCCTGGTGCCGAGCAGCTGTCATGGAAATTTCGGAAGAACATGCGCACATCGGTCGGAAGATCGCTGCTTATGAAAAGGAAGGCATGTGGAGCCATGCCGCCGAACTGGCGGATACCCATTCGGAAAAGGTCAAAGACCATCAACTGAAAATGAGAGCTATCGACAATTACGAAAAAGCCGGGTACAATGCGGGCACCCTGGAAAAACATGCCAAAACGAACAATACTGAAATTGAAAATTAGGTTAAACTAAGACGCTTTTTATGTATGGATAATAAGGAGGTTTTCTCATGAAGATTGAAGAACTGATTGCCGGAAAAAATGATGGTCAGAATGTTCAACTTGCAGGCGCTTCCCTGCCGATCGCCGCACTGAAACGATTCATGGACGACGGTTATACCCACTTGAAACCTTACCAGACCGAAAAGACCTTCTCACTGTGGGGCAAAGCCTGCACAGGGTGTTTTACCGAAACAGAGATTATCAACCGGGCGTAATCAGAATAAATTGGCTGTATTTCGCATCGAATGCATCTGTTGGTACAAACTCCATTTCGTCGCTGAAATTCTGCCAGGCTTGGGTCAAAGCGCCTTTCAGGTTTTTTGAAGTGCTGTCTGTTGAATCGAGACCCGGTGCGGCAAACGCCTTCAGGAACCGTTCTTCAAAACCGAACATGCGGTAGGGAGGCTTGGCATCCCCAGACCTTAAAAGGCTCAAAAAGGCTTTTGCCTCTTCGAGAGAAAGGGGTATGAAGCCGGGCTTCAATTCCAGCAGTTGACGTGCCCACAAGGTAAAGAGCAGCTGATAAAAGGTTAAATGAAAAGACCCGGAATCCGGCGAGTCCAAGGGATATTTCTCTGTCAGATACGCCATGAGGCGATCCAGAATATCCAGGAAACCCAAGACATTGTCTGTGGATGATAACTCCGGCAAGGATTTAAAATTCCTGAAGCCGCTTTGTGATTCGTCCCCGCAGTAAAACAGGGGGCGCCTTTTTAAAAGGCCTGTGAGGGTACCTCCCCATACCTCCCCCCAGAAGGACGGTTCCAGATCCACCTCATGGAACCAGCAGCCCTTCAACCACCGCTCCGCCTTCCATTTCAGGTCCAAGGCCAACCCGAAACCCGCACGAAACAAAGACACGAGGCTGTTCATCCTGAGTAGATTTTCAGCGGTGTCCGTATCTTCGTGGCACTGCTCTTTCAATATCAAATTCAGGTACCCGGCTGCCTGAAGCTGAATTTCCTGCAATTCATCCATATCCCGGTTCGGGAAACCTTCAGCCGAAAGAATCTGGTTACAAAGGCCTGCAAATTCCAGACGAATGCGATCCAGAAGTGTTGTATCCGACAGGTTCGAGATGGTTTTCGTTAACAGGTTCTGCCCCTGTATGGCTTGAAGCGGCCATCGGGGGACAACGCCGGCATCTTCCGGGCTTGAGATAGACCCGGCGGCTGCACCTTCTTTTTGGGTCTTCAGAAGCGCCGGGTTCAACGGGGCGTAAACCGCGATGGCCTCCTCCCGGGGAAGAAAGCCATGCTCCGCCAGTCGAACGTTTCTCATGCGGTACATGTCCTCTTCAAGTTCCGCCGGCAGTACCCCGGCCACCCCTGTCAGAAGCGCCTGGTATTTAAGGGTATCCTCCTGGGCCATGGTTCGCAGCAATGCTTCAATGGTTTCCCGCTGATCTTCTTGTATGGGCCGAACGTAGAAAAATCCGTCAATGGTAAAAAATTCAGGTCCTGCCTCAAACAGTTCCTCATCTTCATTCTTCACTTCCACCATGATGCTTCGATAGAGGTAGTAGTAAACAAGCCCCTCCTGATCGGAAATGAGCCATTGTATAAATCGCTCCGGATCGGCTGTCAATAGCCTTAGCATCCATTGGCCCGTACGGTTCACTTCCATACGGTCCTTCTGCCAGGAGTCCACATCAAAGATATATTGCCATTGATCCAGTGAGGCCAATTTCAGCAATTCCAGGGATCCATCCGCACCCACCTTATTGGTCAGCCAGAAAAAATCCTCGCTGGATAAGGTCTGGATTAAACGGGGACAATCCGGGTGGTTCAAAACCTTCTTTAAAGCCTTTTCACTTGAAAGGGCGTTAAGACCGTCAAAAAAGGCACCATCTATGGGCAAAAGCCCATGGCTGTTTCCAGTAACCTGGTCAATCCCTTCGGGTCGTTTTTTCAATCTTTCACTCCTTCATAAAAAATCATTCCTGTCACATCCGAAAGCTGTTTCTGGTTTACAGCGCATCTATATTTTTTTCTGAACCATAACCCCCTATCGCTTAACCGTGAACGGTTAGGCTTGACAAAAGGGATAATGAGCGCAAAAATCGGTACACGCTCAGCAGATATTGAGATTTTATGTCATTTTGGCAAGAAAGGCCATGGCAATCTTACCGGACTTCGGGGCAATGGATTGTGGCTTGAACCTTTCAAGGAGATTTTTTCCATGAAAAAAAATATTGAAAACGATTATTCCGGTCTGGATCGTCCGGAAATTCTCATGAACCTCTTTCATCCGAGACCGGAATGGAAGCAGACTGGGGATGGAAATGGTGGAGAAGACATCCTCATTCCCGTGGAAGACAACATCGTGGTGGGAGCGCGGCAATATCTCTGCGCAAAAAACGCGCCCACAATCCTTTTTTTTCACGGGAATGGCGAAATCGTGTCGGACTACGATGAACTGGCTCCTTTCTATAACCGTAATGACATCAACTTTCTGCCCGTTGATTATCGGGGTTACGGACGGTCAACGGGGCAACCCACCGTTACCGCCATGATGCGGGACTGTCACAGGATTTTTCATTTCGTGAAAGAAAAGCATACCGGCGGTGGTTATACGGGCCCTTTGCTCATCATGGGAAGGTCCTTGGGCAGTGCGTCAGCCCTCGAACTCGCCTTTCACCACAGCGCTCAAATAGACGGTTTGATCATTGAAAGCGGGTTTGCATTTTCAGGTCCACTCCTATCCCTTCCGGGTGTCGATCTTGGGGGCATGGGGTTGGATGAAAAGTCAGGCTTTGATAACGTGTCAAAAATAAAGACCTTTTTCAAACCCACCCTGGTCATTCACGCGGAGCATGACCACATCATCCCCTTTTCGGACGGGCAAACCCTGTTTGATGCCTGCCCCGCCCATGATAAAACCCTGCTTAAAATCCCCGGCGCCAACCATAATGACATCCTGGCCCGCGGGTTTTTAGAATATATGACGGCAATCCGTAACCTCGCCAATCGAATAAAAATGGAGGGATTACCTTGATTGTCATGGGGGATGTGGCTGATATCGAAAAAGCCAAAAGGGCATGCTGACAGGGATTCCAGCTCATTCTGCCGACCTGTCCCTGTCCCCCGGAAACAATACGGTAAAGGATGTACCACCGGAATTGATACAGTCATCCTTACTTCGGCAGTTTTCGCAACGGTCGATACTTCCCGGACACGATGCCCCCGGCTGCTTCAGAAAACGACACCGGGTGGATGTCATTTTCAACTGAAACCCATAACGTTCCCCGAATACCTTCATGCGCAGAAGATCCGCCCCCTTGCCGCCGGCGTTGAAATCAAAAGGGTGCTTTGAAGAATAATCCATGGTTTCCTGGGTGGAAAAAAACCCCTCAAATATGCGCTCGCGATCCTCCGGCAAAATGCCCACACCGAAATCTCTTACCATCAGCAACGCACCATTTTCACTGTTTTCCACAAGAAGATTCACCCGGCCTTCGTCAGGAGTGTTTTCAACGGCATTTTTGATTAAGCCGTCAACCACCTTCCCCATAACATCGGGCGGCATAAAAATACGCACATTTTTTTGAAGATAACGGATGATTTCAACGTTGCGATGGTCAAAATCCTGTTCAATGGCCGCCAGTCTTTCCGCCACAAAACGGTCCAGATAAATTTCTTCGATTTTGCTTTCCCTGGGACCGAACTCTGATTCAAGTCTGTTGCGCAACCATGTTACAATCTCGCCTTCTCCCACCTTCTCAGCCAGCAGAGATTCCAGTTTATCCATACATTGATCCACCATAATGCTGAGGACGGTATAGGATCTGTATTCCGGATCTCTCACGATGTCTTCCACCTGATACTGGATTTCCAGGATCCGATCCAGGCTCCTTTTCGCCCTCTGAAAAGTAGCTTCCCACTCTTTCTCAGGAAGTGCCTTTAATTTTTTGCTCAGAATCGCCAGGGATCCCAGCAGGATGGAAGCGGGTGTTTTTAATTCATGGGACAGGTGATTAATGATCCGGTCCTTGGCGCGATTGAGACTTGCCAGCTCCTCATATGCCTCGGTCAGTTCCTTTGAAAACCGGGCGTTTTCAATGGACAGGGCAACCGTGCCGGCAATCATGGTCAAAAGCTTCCGGTCTTTTTCATCAAAGGTCCCGGCTTTTTTGTTGATGGCTGTCAAAACGCCGATAATCTTTTTGCCCCCCTCCAGAGGAACAATAAGGAGGCTGTCGGTGCGAAAACCGATGGCATCATCCAATCCGCGACAGAAATCAGGGTCTTTGGCGGTATCCGTCACGACGGCCGGTTCACCGGTCCGCAATACCCGGCCTATAACGCCCGTTTTTGCCGGTTGGCGCACGGTCTTGATCTGGCGCTGGGCCGACGGTTCGTCATAAGCGGCCCCCAGAAAAGAAATGCGCTGGAGATCCTCATCAAACAGGCCTACGACGGCCCCTTCCGTATTGAGAAGTCGTTTCACCTCACCGGTGATATAATCCAGCAGTTCCTGCAATACGGGATATCCGGGCAGAGCACAGCTGATTTGAAACAGGGTTTCATTGATGCGCTCCATTCGACGCTCTTGGGTTACATCCCGCAGGATAAACAATTCTCCCGAGCTATCATCGGTCTTTTGAGAAGATAACTGTCCTTTAATGATCACATCCAGGATACGGCCATCCTTGGTCATCCGCCGGGTTTCAATGGTTGCATCCGCGTCTTCTTTAAACCGTTCGAGGGTTTCACGGGTTTCTTTCTCATATCCTGGTGGAAAATAAGGGATTTTTCTGCCAATCACCTCCTCGAGAGACCAGCCGAAGACGTGGGTAAAGGCGGGATTCACGTAGGTGACATTGCCGGAGGATGAAAAAACCACCATTGGGTATGGGACAAAATCAAAGAGGTTCCGGGTTCTCCTCCTGGCTTTTCTTTTGGCTTCGAATTCGCGTTCGTATCGGCGCTGCGCTTCCTTGAGATCATGAATCGTCCTGAATCTTTCCGTGACATCCCTGGCAATGCCACGAAAACCCAATTTTTTTCCTTCATGATTTTTCACCAGGTACGCCGAAAGTTCAATGGCCTTTCTGTTTCCCGCTTTGTCCCGGGTTTCCCATATGAGGTTGGAAAACCCCCTGTGCGTAATCCAGACCTTGTTGAAAGCCGCATGGAATTTTCTGGATTGCCGGGTATCCATGAGTTCCCCCAGATTTTTATGCAGGATATCATCCTCCGCATAACCCAGCACCTTGGGCAGGGAGCTGCTGAAACCGGTTAAATTACCATGGTTGTCCATCTCATAGACACAATCCCCCGACTCGTCGATCAAATCTCTCAGATCGCCGTCAGATCTGTTTTCCTCGGCACAAACAGCTTCAACGCTCTTTTGATTATCGTTCCCTGACATTTCAGGGCCTCCTTCTGTCGTTAACGCCCTTTCAACTCAAACCGTACGGGAACCTGGACCCACATTTCCATGGGCTTACCATCGACAGTACCCGGTTTAAATACCCAATTTTTGACCGCCTTCAGAGCCGAACGATCCAGCATCTTATGCCCACTGGACTTCAAAACCAGCACATCATCCGCTCTTCCCTCATGGTCCACCAGGACCTTCAGCAGCACCACACCTTCATATCCCCTTCTTCGGGCCACCCTGGGATATTTTGGCCTTGGGTTTGTAGCGTACGCCGGAGAAGCACTGACCACCTTGGGGCCTGAAGAGGCCGCAGTTTTTACATCCGCCAAAGGGCTTTTCGATTGAACATCAGGGTGATATTCCGGTGTCATCTCCTTGCTGGATACCGGTGTTTCAGGGAGGTCAATTGTTTTTGGATTTTTCCTGATGCTTTTCCTCTTTGTTGGCGGTGGCTTTACGGCTTTTGTCTTGTTTTTGGGCCGAACCTTTTTCTTGGGCCTCTGAGCCGGTTTTTCCTTGGGAACCGCTTTTTTCCCGGGGGCCGGTTTATGGATCTTCACCGGCTCTTCTTCTGCCGGTGGCTCTACTTTGGGAATCACTTTTTCAGGTTGCGGCGGTTCTTCTTTCGGCAGTTCTTCTGTTTCCGGCACTTTTTCAAGCGCCACTTTCTCTTCTGTTTCCGGCGCTTTTTCTTCTTTAACGGGTGGCGGAGGTTCCAATGGCAAAACCGGCGCCTTCTCAGGTTCCGGCGGTTGTTGGACCTCCGCTTTCGCAACCGTTTTCACGAGCTTTTTTCTGTCAGGCTTCGGGTTATTGGCCACCAGCGTAAAAGAAAGCGGTTGAGAAGTCGGTTTAACGATCTCCTTATGAAAAAAACGACCTCCGAAGCCAAACAAAAGCACGTGTATGAAAAAGGCCAGAATTGCCGCCCACAAAAACCGTTTCACCTTTTGTTAATGCCCTCCGCCTCAAGGGAAATTTTGCTGATGCCGGCGATTTTGATCTGATCAAGAACGTGAAATAAATCCTGGTAGGACAGGTTTCGATCTGCGAAAAGTAGGACACGGGGGTCCCGGTCTTTCTTCGCTTGTTCAGCAAGAGCGTCAGCCAGATCTTCGAGAGGAATCCGTCTCTTGTTCAGGAAAACCGTACCGTCGCTTCTTACCGTGACGGATAGAACCACCTGTTTGTCGATTTTTGCGGTGGATGACTTGGGGAGCGCCACCGGCAATGCCTTGTGTACCGCCATGGACAGCATGGCGTAAATAAAGAAAACCAGCAGCAGAAATACAATGTCGATTAACGGCAGCATCTCGATGCGGGGTTTCCGAGCATTTTCCTGACGGATTTTCATGGCTTCAAAAGCCCCTGAGTTTCCGAACCACTCGAGATTTTTTCAAAAACGATTTCAAGGCTGGTGGCATATTTTTCAATGCTCAGAACCGCGTTTTCAACGCGTGAGTTGAAATAATTATAGGGGAACACGGACAAAATGGCGATCCCGAGACCGGCAGCCGTGGTAATAAGGGCCTGCGCGATACCCCCGGTAACTGCCTGCGGATCTTCGATACCGCCGGCACCCAGTAATTCGAAAGACGTGATGATGCCGAGAACTGTTCCAAAAATTCCCAGGAGCGGCGCCACGGTAATCATGGTGTCCAAAACCGCCATGTACCGGCGCATCCGTTTTATTTCCTCGGCAGCAGCCGATTCCATGGCCTTAAGCATGGAAAAATCCCGATGAACAATCCCCGACACCAGTATCCGGATGACATAGTCTCTCGATCCCTGAACCTTTTCCTTCACCCCTGCCCAGTCGCCTTTTCTGCATAATTCCATCACCTCATCCACAAGGTGTGCATTTCGCCTGAAATCTTCACGGGCCCAGAATATAAAACGATCAATAATCACCGTAACAGCCAGGATGGAACAGATTAAGAGCGGATACATGACCGGTCCGCCCTTCATAAAAAAACTGATCATATTTTACACCTGCAATTTAGAAAATAATCATTTAACTGTACCAATTCATCTTTATTAAAGCCTACAACCGGTAAATCCCATTTCCTTCAAATGCATACCATATATTCGGCAAAAATTTGAGATTTTTCTTTACGTCTTGAGATGCCATTTACAAAATGTTAGAAAGAAAGTTGTTTAATGAATCTTAAACACCCATGGTGCATCAGTATCATCGATATCCTACAGGAATTTAACCGATGTTGATAGAACAAGCCAAAGAAGTACTTCAGATTGAAGCTCAGAGCATATTGGAGCTCATGGAACAGATCGGTCCCTCTTTTGCAGAAGCGGTCTCCGTCATTTTGAAGGCCAGGGGGAGGGTCATCCTCACAGGCATGGGAAAGTCGGGCCTGGTGGCCAGAAAAATTTCAGCGACCCTCAACAGTACGGGTACAAAATCATTTTTTCTTCACCCGGCGGAAGCCATTCATGGGGATCTTGGCATGGCCACTCCGGACGATGTGGTTCTCGCCATCAGCAACAGCGGTCATACTGTTGAAATCAACAAAATCCTACCCATTTTGAAACAAATGGAAGTCAAAATCATCTCTTTCACGGGGGGGCTGGACTCACCCATGGCCCATCACAGTGATTTGGTCATCGATGTGAGCGTAGAAAGAGAAGCCTGCCCATTGGGACTGGCACCCACCGCCAGCACCACCGCGGCCCTTGCCATGGGCGATGCCCTTGCAGTGGTGCTGCTCAAAAGCCGTCATTTCAGCAAAAAGGATTTCAGACGTTTCCATCCGGGGGGCAGTCTGGGAGAGAGGCTGTCATTCAAAGTCCGTGATGTCATGGTCACTGATGATCATGTACCAAAGGTATATTCGGGTACAGGGATTCGACCGGCACTCATTGAAATCAATGACAAAAAAATGGGCGCTACGCTGGTTGTGGACCGGGATCAAAAACTTGTGGGCATTATCAGTGACGGTGATCTCCGCAGAGCGCTCACCCGAGGGGATGATATTTACCGGAAAAACGTTGAGAGCATCATGAGTTCCACCCCCAAGACCATCGATGAAGATGCAACATCGGCCGAGGCGATCGCCTTAATGGAACTCAGTGCCATTACGCACCTCGTCATTGTAGACGCACATCAAAAAGTCAAGGGGATGGTCCATCTTCATGACCTGTTGGGCAGGGAGGGATTCAAAGTCAATGGAAAATAGCAGTGCACCCAGGGGGCTTATCATTGATCTTATCACCCCCCTTAAAAACGGGGTCATTGATGGAACGGGGCTGAAAAAGCTTCTGGCGCGGGTGTTACCCCATGCACAGGCCTTGCTGCTTGCCGGTCCCCGGCATGGGGAAGGTGGGCGCATGGAAACGGCGATGCGGGATGAATTGCTGAAAAAAACCATTGATGCCGCCACAAACCGTCCTCTCTCCCTTTTCGTGTGGGTCACCGGATATACGGAAGCCCAAACCAGACAGAACATCCTGGCGCTGCAGGAACGCTTAGGGGAAAATCGCCCGGGAGGCGGTCTCTTCTGGGTTGACACACCCCTTACCTACCACAGTAACCGTGGGCTTCCCGATTATTATCGGGAGTTGCAAACAATCGTAACGGTTCCCCTTGTACTCCACAACGACCCGGGCTGTGTGCATATCACCCGAACTTTTAAGCGGCACAATATCAGAACAGCGGTCCTCAAGGAACTGGTCCGGATTGAAGGAATTGCGGGGCTCATCTTTTCAGGATCACTGGAAAGGGCCCACCATTATCAGAGAGCCTGTCGCGGGAGGAAAAATTTTAGGATATACGATGGTGATGAAAAACGTTTTCTCGAACATCCCAGCATGGGCGGTGTGGTCTCTGTTGGGGCGAATCTGGCGCCAGGGGCCTGGGAAAGGATCACGCAATCCTCAATTCAGTTGCATGCACACCGGAAGAATTATCCCGATCGCCTGCAGCAGATATGGGAATCGGGAGACTATCTGAAAAACATGCTAGCGCTTTATGGGCAAACGCCCACAGCAATGATCAAGACGATTCTTTCAGATATGGACATCATCGGAACCCCTGAGATGCTGATGCCTGTTGAAATCGAACCCGATAACATCAAAGCCCTGAAGACACTCATGCATGATTTCGGGGACTACCGTTAGATTCTAATTTCCAAAAAACCTGCCATAGAAACAAGGGAATTTTCCAAGTGGTCTGCAGATTGGTATCAAATGCAGCTCTTCAGGATTTTTGGTGCTGTTGGTTTTTCACATTTTCGGTTACGGCGTAGCCCGCCTTAGAAATCCACTGATGCAAAGTTGGAATCTTATTCAGGAAATGGTGAGGGCCATGAGATATCACAACCCTCAGTGCGCGCGCCAGGATGATGATATCACACAATTCTATCGGTGGGGATATCAGCAGGAATGTATGGTTTGTTTCTGTTTAGATAAGAAAAGAAACATAATGAGTTCGTTGCCTGACCAAGTTATAAAAACTTTCCTTTGACATAAATCAATACCCTTGCCGGAAACGAACCGGATTCTTTCAACTTTTATACTCGGTTGCCGGGTCGCTCGACGTCCGGACTCTCCCCAGGAAAGCTTCAAGCTTCCCATAGTGGGAACCTTTCCAGTAAATCTTTCCGCAACCGGTGCACTCGCTGAAGTCGAAGAAATACTTTTTCGTGAGCGGCTCCAGGCGCGGTAGAAGCTCTTCCTTCGGCGCCGGGGCCAGGTGAGAATTGCAGGCCATGCACCTCGTGAACGGCTTTATTGATCTTGTCAGATCGAAACGGCGCACCACCTCGGTGCATTGTTCTTCCGGATCATTCGAGCGGATGAAGAGCCCCCTGTTCACGACCCGCCGCATGAGGAGTTTACGGTTCCGGGTCAGGAGCACCCGTTTTTCTCCTGTAACAGATTCGAGTAGCGCTTCGGTGGAAGCATCATTCGAGAATTCCGTGTCGAAGCCGAGGAGCCTGAGCTTTTTCGCAAGGGCTCCGAGATGCACGTCGGCGACGAACCTGAGATTGCGGAGGGGTCGACCCATGAGCCTTGTCACACCCGAGATGTCAAGCGATTCGAAAACCGGGTATACGGAGATATCATCCCCGGCATTGATCAATTGGTCAAAGTCCGCCGATATGCCGTTAACCAGGATCAGGTCCACCTCGGTATGCGGCACACCGCACGATTCGATGCAGTC
>CAYPQJ010000018.1:0-16782 GCA_964412835.1 uncultured Desulfobacteraceae bacterium
GGTTTTCCCTCTTTTTTCATATAAAAAACAGACCCTTTTTTGCTATGGAAAAGTTCAAGGAGCTCAACTTGACAAAGCTTTTTCCGATGCTTAACGTATCGCCATTGTCGGAGATGAGAAACAGTTTTATTTGTGGTTTTTGCGGGAGTGAAATGTGGCCAGAATTGACGTCATGGATGAAAAAAAACCAACTGAAGATTTACCGGAAGAAATAGACGGTGAAGTGGACGAGGATTTAAGCCCGGAAGATGAATCCCAAAATGAAGAGGAAATCCCTTTACGGGAAATGACGAAAGATCAGTTGATTGAAAAAATCTCGGAAGTGCAGGCATCGGCTGATATGAATATGGACAGCTATCTCCGCTCACAGGCGGAGATGGAAAACATGAAAAAACGGTTTCAGAAAGACAGGCAGGACCTGATCAAATATGGAAACGAAACCTTGACCAAGCAGTTGCTACCCGTTGCGGACAACCTGGAAAAGGCTTTGGACCACTCAAAGGACGAAAATTCCATTGAAGCCTTGCGTGAAGGGGTTGATTTGACGCTGAAAGGGCTGCTAAACGTCCTGGAAAAGGCCGGCGTGGAAGTGGTAGAATCGGTTGGTGCTCCATTTGACCCCAATTTTCACCAAGCCGTTTCTGAACAGGAGGACGATCGGGCGGCCCCCGGAGCGGTGCTCAAAGAGCTTCAAAAAGGATACTTATTGAACCAGAGGCTTATCAGGCCGGCAATGGTGATTGTTAACAAGTGACCATCCACAAATGGCCAATTTGCCCGATTTCGGCGTCAGTCTAAAATTGTAATCCTCGAAATACTTCCATTTATTCTTGCGGTTACAATTTTCACTTTCCTTGAACTCGAACAAATTTTCGCATTCGTGGACGGGCACTAACAAGAAATAAAAATGACTTAGGAGATAAGTAAATGGGAAAAACGATAGGAATTGATCTCGGAACAACCAACTCGTGCGTAGCTGTGATGGAGGGTGGAGATCCCATTGTGATCGCCAATGCCGAAGGAAGCCGGACAACGCCTTCTATTGTAGGTTTTACCGAAGGTGGAGAGAGATTGGTGGGGCAGACCGCCAAACGGCAGGCCGTGACCAACCCGGAAAATACGGTTTTTGCGGTTAAACGACTGATTGGTAGAAAATTCGACTCCCCGGAGATTACCAAGGACATTAAAGTTCTCCCCTACACCATCAGCAAAGCGTCCAACGGTGATGCCCATTTAAGCATCCGGGGAAAAGATTACAGTCCCGCTGAAATATCCGCCATTATCCTTAAAAAGATGAAAGAAACCGCTGAAAGTTACCTGGGAGAAACAGTGACCGATGCAGTTATTACCGTTCCCGCCTATTTTAATGACAGTCAGCGACAGGCGACAAAAGACGCCGGACGGATTGCGGGATTGAATGTTGAGCGGATTATTAATGAGCCCACGGCGGCTTCTCTGGCCTTTGGCATGGAGAAAAAGGGTGATCGAAAGATTGCGGTTTTTGATCTGGGCGGCGGCACCTTCGATATCTCCGTTCTGGAAATCGGTGAAGGGGTCTTCGAGGTCAAATCCACCAATGGCGACACCCATCTGGGCGGCGAAGATTTTGATTTGAGAATTATTGACTATCTGGCTGATGAGTTCAAAAAAGATCAGGGCATTGATCTGCGGAGTGACAAAATGGCCCTTCAGCGATTGAAAGAAGGGGCTGAAAAAGCCAAGACAGAACTCTCCGGCGCCATGGAAACCGATGTCAACCTTCCCTTCATTACTGCTGATGCAAGCGGCCCCAAGCACCTTAATATCAAATTGACCCGAGCCAAGCTGGAAGGGCTGGTGGACGAGCTCATTGAAAAAGTGGTGGGACCCTGTCGGATGGCCATGAAAGATGCAGGACTTTCCGCCAGCGATATTAATGATGTTATCCTGGTGGGCGGCATGACACGAATGCCCAAAGTCCAGGCTAAAGTTGCTGAAATTTTCGGCAAAGAGCCCAACAAGGGGGTAAATCCCGATGAAGTGGTCGCAGTAGGCGCGGGCATTCAGGGGGGTGTGTTGAAGGGCGAGGTCAAAGACGTTCTACTTCTGGATGTGACGCCCCTGTCTCTGGGAATCGAAACGCTGGGCGGTGTTTTTACCAAACTGATCGAAAAAAACACCACCATTCCCACCAAAAAGAGTCAGACGTTCAGCACGGCGGCGGACAGCCAGCCTGCAGTGGAAATCCATGTCCTTCAAGGGGAACGGGAAATGGCCACGTACAACAAAACCCTGGGACGTTTTCAGCTCGTGGGAATTCCCCCCGCCCCCAGAGGTGTTCCCCAGATCGAGGTGACCTTTGATATCGACGCCAATGGCATCGTCAGTGTTTCCGCCAAAGATCTCGGAACAGGCAAAGAACAATCCATCCAAATTACCGCTTCAAGCGGTTTGAGCGAAGAGGAGATCGAAAACCTCGTGAAGGATGCAGAATTGCATGCTGAGGAAGATAAGAAAAAACGCGACCTCATCGATGCGCGGAATATGGCCGATTCACTGATCTATTCCACGGAAAAGTCCGTCAAGGAAGTGGGAGACAAACTGGATGACGCCACCAAGTCGAATATCGAGCAGACCATCGAAAATTTGAAAAAATCCCTGGAAGGGGAAGATACCGAAGAGATCAAGAAGCTCACGGAAGAATTGACCCAGGCATCCCATAAGCTGGCTGAAACCATCTATGCCAACGCGAATCAGGAACAGCAGGCCCAGGGGCAGCCGGGTCCGGAATCTGATGCGGATGCCCCCAAGGATGATGATGTGGTGGATGCTGATTTTGAGGAAGTAAAGAAGTGATCATTCGCTTCATCTTTTTAAAAAGGGCCGTTTCTGTCTTGCTGGCAGGGATGGCCCTTTTTTTATTTGCCTGCCAGCCCAAAAGACCCGGTCCCCCCAAAGTGACGGAAACTCGCTCGGACCCCTTTGTTATTGCCGAAAAATACCAACAAAAAGGGGAATTTCAGAAAGCGCTGACCAGCTACCGGATCTTTCTTAAACGGGTGCGGAAGGACGATCGAATCCCTCTGGCCCTCCAACGCATGGCAGAAATCCATTTAAAACTCAAAAACCCGGAAAAGGCCCTCTCCTCCCTGGGAAGGCTCTCAAGGGCTTATCCCGATTATACCTGGATGCCCGAAGTCCGATACCAGATTTCAGTGATCCTCAACCGATTGGAAAAGTATGAAGCGTCCGCCAACAACGCCATCCGTTGGCTTGATCAGTATCATGAGCACTTCCTGCAAAAAGACGTCCTTGTTCTGCTGGGGAATGATTTCTGTGCAATGGGAAAAACGGAAGAAGCATTCTTTTGTTGGGTCGAGGCCGAAAAAGCGTGGAAGGACGACCCGGAAAAGAAAACTGAGCTGGATGAAAAACTGAAGACCCTGATTGGCACCAGCAGTCCGGTGCTCCTTTCGCGTCTTCTTGAAAGTGAACGGGAGTCGCTTTACCCGCCCGAAATATATCATCAAATGAGCCTGGTTTTTCTGTCGCAAAATGAACCGGGTCGGGCGGAAAAAGCCGTTCGAACCCTCATGGAATCCACCCGGGACCCCCATTGGATTTCCACGGGAGAAGACATCCTGACAAAGATCGAAAATGAAATGGCCATCTGTGAAAACTGCATCGGCTGTCTGCTCCCGCTAAGCGGTCCCTTTGCCGCCTATGGTCAGGAAGTTCTCAATGGCATAACATTGGGAATGGTGCGCGCTCCCATGGATGGGATAAAAATGAAGGTCATCATCAGGGACACGGCGGGAAAGCCGGAAAAAGCCCTGGGTGAACTTGAAACATTGGTTAACACACAGAAAGTCGTGGGTGTTATCGGCCCTCTTTCCAGCAAAATAGCTGCTTTCATTTCGGAAAAAGCCCAGGAACTGGGTGTGCCGATGATCGCTTTAACCCAGCGACGGGACATTGTGAAAACGGGTGATATGGTATTTCGAAATTTTCTCACCCCGGAACAGGAAATCGATTCGCTTCTTCAGGTGGCCATGGGGCAATTGGGGTTGGAGCGTTTCGGTATTTTATACCCGGACAACGCCTATGGACGTTTTTGCATGAACCTGTTCTGGGACAAACTGGATGAACTGGGCGGTAGCGTCACCGCAGTTGAATCTTATCCCACGAATGTAACGGACTTTGCCGATCAGATAAAGAAGATGGTGGGGCTTTACAACAAAAGAAAAACCACGGGAGACGAAGAAGCCCCCCCCCTGATCGATTTTGACGCGGTTTTTATTCCCGACACCTATCAACGGGTGGCCATGATTGCACCCCAACTGGCGTTTCATGATGTTCTGGGTGTTCGGTTGATCGGCACCAGGCTATGGCATTCTCCCAAATTGCTGGAAATGGCCAGGAATTACGTTCAGGGCGCTGTTTTTTCTTCAGGTTTTGTGGCGGACTCCGAAGATCCGAGGGTCATGGCTTTTGTAAATGATTACAGGAATAACTTTGGTGAAATTCCGGGAACCCTGGCAGCCAATGGGTATGATACCATCCGTTTGATGCAGACAATCCTTACTGAAAACAACCCTCAAACCCGGGGTGATTTGCGACAAGCCCTGTTTGATCTGCCGGTTTTTGACGGTGTGACAGGACCCTTCAGCTTCGATGCCGAAGGAGAAGCCTTAAAAACGCCGATACTCCTGACTATTTCCGGAAGCCGGATGATCCCTGTTTATTGACGTAAGGGTGCAGTTGTCAGGGTTCAGAAAAAACGGTTATATATTGGTTTCCCCTGATTCATCGACTTCGGCAGTTTCCTCCTCGTCGTCATCCGCCTCTTTTTTCTTTTTCTCTCTTGATTTCCAGGCGATCTGTGCGACTAGAATTCCGATTTCGTAAAGAATGATCAGGGGACCCGCCATCATGCATTGGGTCACGACGTCCGGTGGGGTTAAGATCGCCGCCAGAACGAACGTCATCAGAATGGCGTATTTGCGCTTTTTCCTGAGCAACCGGGGCGTTACCACGCCCATTTTGGCCAGGAAAAAAATAACCACGGGAAGCTCAAAAACCACCCCGAAAGCAAAAAGAAGTTTGATGGCAAAGGAAAAATACTGCTTTACCGAGGGTAGTGCCTTTACATATTCGTTTGAAAACCCGACGAAAAATTTGAAACCGAACGGAAAAACAACGAAATAACCAAAAAGGGCTCCCCCCACAAACAAAAAGGTGGAAGCCACCACGAAAGGAATCACATATTTTTTTTCTTTCTGGTAAAGCCCCGGTGCGATAAACATCCATAGCTGGTAGAAAATATACGGGGCCACCAGCATTACGCCCGCTAGGAGAGAAACTTTTAAGTAGGTGAAAAACATCTCAGGAAGGTTGGTGAAAATGAGATGATCACCTTCGGGCATCACCGCCTTCAGGGGTGCTACCAGCAGACCGAAAAGTCTTTCCGCAAAGGCGTATGACGCCGCGAAACCAATCCCCACCGCGATGGCGGAGGTGATGAGTCGTTTCCGCAGTTCCTCCAAATGACCGATAAAGGGTTGTTTGTCTTCGCTATCCATTTGGGTCTTTCTCCACGGGAACTTCCTGCGGGTCTTTTTCTACAACATCTTTTGAAGACGAAACCTTTTCAGCCTCCGTTGAAGAAGGGGCCTTTTCCTGATGGTAATCATCCAGCATCTCGTCAAAATCCTCAAATTTAGGCGGTTCTTCTTCAACTGCCTCTGTTTTCTTTGAATCCGCCGGCTCATCCAGGCCGCTGACAGCATCCACCAGGTCCTCATGAGCCTCTTTGAGGTCCTCATCCAGATTTAATCCTTCTTTGATTTCCGAGGTTGCCTTCTTGAATTCAGACAGGCCTCTCCCCAGAGATTTGGCCAGATCGGGAAGCTTCTTGGGTCCGATAACGACCAGGGCGATTACCAGAATGATGATTAATTCAGGCATGCCGATACCAAACATTTTTTCCTCCACACGTCAGTTGAACAAGGGCCGGCGACCCATGCTCGAATATAAGGGGGCCGGATTAATTGCGCCGATTTCAAGTCACGATTATAGTTGAAGCATCAGGGCGGTTTCATCGCAATCAGGAAATTTAGGGCATTTCAGGCAGTCAGCCCATATTTTATGGGGAAGACAAGATTTGTCAACCTCGTGAAATCCTCTTTTAACGAAAAATTCGGGGACGTAGGTCAATGTGAACACCTCGTCAAGACCGAGGGCAGCAGCCTCAGCCAGGCATGCATCCACAAGCTTCCGGCCCAGGCCGCGCCCCTGGAATGCCTCAGTAATGGCCAGTGATTCGATTTCCGCCAGATCCTTCCAGCATATACCTAAACCGCAGACCCCTTGAATGCGCTCACCCGGTACCGTTTCCAGGACATAGTAGGCGCGCAAACACTCGTAAAGATCACTGAGAGATCTGGGCAACAGTTGCCCTTGTGCAGCAAATGCATTCAAGATTTCGTGAATCGGTTCAACATCTTCAATAACCGCCTTTCTCACAAGCGGATATTCATGTTTGTCATATACCACAATCTATTCCTTTTTGTCAGGATTTGGCCGATTAACAAAAAAAATCACTGTTGACGGTTGACTTTTTGAACAAAACCTTTCAGATGTTCCTTTTCAGCCAGGTTTTTCTGTGTTTCCACAGCTTCCGCCCTGGTTTTAAATGTGCCGCATCGTACGCGGAAATAACCCCGCCCTTTGATAAAAATTTTGTAATGGTAAGCGGGGAATCCTTTTTTCACCAATCGGTTGACCATGTTAAGCGCCTGTTTTTCTTGATCCAGGGAAGCCACCTGAACCACATAAAGTTTTGTACCAGGTGATGGCGGATCAGGCTTTTTCACATTGTCTGAGGTGGCACTTTTATGCTTGGGTTTCTTCTGCGGTGCCCCCCGCCCGGACGGAATCTCCGACACTTTTTTTGAAGAAAGCTCATCGTAAAACGCAAAATTGGAATCCTTTTGAACGGCCTTGATCTCATCTAATTCGGAAGTGGTTTTCTGACCCATCATTTCCTGAAGTTTTGAAATCTGGTTGTTGATCTCGGCCAGGGTTTTTGCACCGCTCGGCAGAAGTCCCCTGCCTGCCAGAACGCCAAGCGTAAAAATCCAGCCCAGAAAGATCAAAAAGCCTAAGCCCCAAAAAAAGAGCGCCGTGCGGGAAAGTTCCAGGCGAAGACCCTTTTTCTCTTTTTCAGTCTTTTCTTTTTTTTCCTTCATGCCTTTTATTTACATTTTTTCAGGCGCACTGACACCCAGCAGCCCCAACCCGTTTGCGATGATGATCCTGACGCCTGAAATCAGCAACAATCTGGCCTGGGTCAGGGTTCCGTCTTCGGTGACGACTCTGAGCGCACCGTTTTTTAACCCCATGTTGAAATACCGGTGAAAAGATGCCGCTAAGTGCGCCAGGTAATAGGCCAACCGATGGGCTTCCAGGGTCCTGCAAATATCCTCCAGAAGCGACGGGAATTCCGACATGGTCCTGATGATGGCCATTTCCTCCTTCAGCACAAGTTGTTCTGAAATCCCATCGTCGCCCTCCGGTACGGCAATCCCTTCCGATTCAGCCTTTCGAATAATGCTGCATATCCGGGCATGGGCGTACTGAACGTAATAGACAGGATTTTCGCTATCCTGTTTTTTTACAAGATCCATATCCACATCCAGCGGTGAATCATGGCTCTTGGTGAGAAATACAAAACGTGCCGCATCAACCCCCACCTC
Source organism: uncultured Desulfobacteraceae bacterium (assembly GCA_964412835.1). GTDB lineage: Bacteria > Desulfobacterota > DSM-4660 > Desulfatiglandales > Desulfatiglandaceae > NaphS2. Next base: position 7,737 of record CAYPQJ010000018.1, read on the forward strand.
ATCCAGCAGTTCCTGAAGCGTTACAAAACTCCCGGCCCGCTTGCTCATGCGGACTTCCTGTCCATCCTGCCACAACTTTACCAGTTGTATCAACAGGACGGAGAGCCATTTTTCGGGAATGCCGTGACTGATGAGGGCTGCCTTTACGCGGGGTACATATCCATGATGATCGGCACCCCAAATGTTGATGGCTTTGGTAAAACCCCTGCGGTGTTTCTCCAGGTGATAAGCAATGTCCGAGGCAAAATAGGTGAATTGACCATCGCCTTTTCGAATAACGCGATCCTTGTCGTCCCCGAATTCAGACGTTTTGATCCAGAGAGCACCCTCATGCTCATACAGATGCCCCCTGTCCCGTATGGACTCCAATGTCTTTTCAAGCAATCCCGAAGCGTAGAGATCGCTTTCCAGAGACCAGACATCAAATTCTACCCTGAAACGGTCCAATGCCTGCTGAATTTCCTTCAGCATGATTTCACTCCCGGTTTTGGCGAGGAGGTCTATGGCTTTATCGGGATCTTTAGGGTCCAATTCGGTTTTTCCCGAGATAGTATCAGCCAGATCCACTATGTATTCACCATGATAACCGTTTTCAGGAAAAATAAAGCCCGGATCCTCCTTCTGCTTCATGCGCGCCCAAATGGATTCACCCAGGACCTTGATCTGTAATCCCGCGTCATTAATATAAAATTCTCGAACGACCTGATGCCCGCAAAAGGAAAGGATCCGGCAGAGTGTATCGCCAAGAGCAGCGCCCCGGCCGTGACCGAGATGAAGCGGTCCCGTAGGGTTGGCGCTGACGAACTCCAACAGGATTTTTTCGTCACGTCCCATCTCGCTGCGGCCATAGTCCTTGTTAAGCTGAAGAACCTGACCCAGAATATAACACCATTCTTCCGCCCGGATCGTAAAATTGATAAATCCGGGTCCCGCTATTTCCGTCTTCTCAAAAAAATGCGCCTCATCCTTCAGATTTTCTAAAATAATCGATGCAATTTCCCGAGGATTTCTTTTTTGGCCCGCTGCCAGGGTCATGGGCAAATTGGTGGCGAAATGACCATGTTCGGAATTCTTGGGCACTTCGATGACATAATCCGGAAATGTCGTCTCCTTGAGTTCGCCCTGCTCAAAACAGCGGAAAAGGGCTTTTTTCAGTATTCCATCGATTCTATTTTTCATACGGGTGAATCCTTCCGGCAATCATAAACATCTTGCGGATCTCATTTTATTGATTCTTATTTTGGACGAATTCATTGTTGGAACATAACTAACTGATCCCTTTCTTTATATCAAGCAATATGTGCAACGGGTGGTCAACACAAGTTGACATGAGCGCAGAGGAGAGTTAGGATGGTGGCACTTTTTTGAGGACTACCCAATTCTGATGAAAACACTGTTTTGTTTGCTGGGCCTGGTTCTAATTGTTGAAGGACTACCCTATTTTGCATTCCCGGAAAAAATGAAGCATTGGGTCGCAAATCTTCTTGAAATGCCCAACGCGCATCTTCGCTTAATGGGCTTTCTGGCCATGGGAATCGGGCTTCTCATCACTTATTTTTCCCGTCCTTAGGGCTCAAGAATAATTTTACAGGATTGACGGTTTTTAATAAAGGTGAGCCCTGAACGCCTTTACCGTCCGGATATTCCGTACCGCTCCATTCAAGGATAAAACCGTTTGACTTAAAAATTGAATTTGTATACTTTACGCGCTTTAATGTGCTTCCAATGCTGAAAACGGAACATTACAATTATCATCTGCCTGAAAACCGCATCGCACAGTTTCCGGCTGATAAACGGGATCATTCCAAACTGCTCAGGGTGGATCGTTCAGCAGGTTCTCTTTCGAATCGCCGGTTTTTTGAATTGCCGTCCCTTCTTGAGCCCTCTGATCTTCTGGTGGTAAACAATACCCGGGTGGTTCCCGCAAGGATTTTTGGCCGCAAGGAGAGCGGCGGTAAAGTTGAAGTTCTGGTTCTGGAGTATTTCAACGGGAAGGAACGCAGCGGCGACCCCAGGCTATGTCTGCTGAAGTCTTCCAGACGGCCCAAACCGGGAAGCCGGATTTTTTTTGACGGGACGGTCTCCGGGGAAGTACGGGAGGTTCTTGACCGAGGGCTCACAAGGATATCTTTTACCGGGGGTGAAAAAGGGATAGAAAGCCTCCTTGCTAAAAAGGGGCATCTTCCCCTGCCCCCTTATATCAAGCGATCGAAAGACGTTTCGCTGAGCGTACTTGACAAGGAAAGATACCAGACGGTCTATGCTGAACAGGCAGGCGCGGTTGCAGCCCCCACCGCCGGATTACATTTTACCGAGCATCTCATTTCTGCGCTCAGGGCAAAAGGTGTTCAAGTGGTGCCTTTGACGCTTCATGTGGGGTACGGTACATTCAGACCTGTGGAAACGGAGGACATCAGACGACACCATTTGGAGGAAGAGCACTATTTTATTGAGCCCCATACCGCGAGACTGATTAACGAAACCAAAGAGCGTGGTGGAAAGGTTTTTGCTGTTGGAACGACCGTGGTCCGCACTTTGGAAACTGCATGGATTTTGGAAAAAGGGGTTTGTGCCGGCAAGGGAAAAACCGGGCTTCTGATTACGCCGGGCTTTGATTTTCATGTTGTGGATGGACTGATCACGAATTTTCATTTGCCCAGAAGTTCCCTGCTTTTCCTGGTATCGGCGTTCGCCGGATTTGATTTGACAAAAAAGGCCTATGCCTGGGCCGTTGAACAGGAATACCGGTTTTACAGTTACGGCGATGCTATGCTGATCCTGTAAAACGGCTGAAAGCTATCGGGATTCAATTTGGAATTTAAGGTAACCCATCGTGCCGGAGATTGTCGGGCCAGGACAGGTATCCTCAAGACCCCTCACGGAAGCTTCGAAACGCCGGTTTTCATGCCGGTGGGAACGCAAGCCTCTGTCAAGGCGCTGTCACCCGAAGATCTGACGGAAGCGGATGCGTCCATCATACTGGCCAATACCTACCACCTCTATTTGAGGCCAGGGGCTCATCTGATTCGTCGTCTGGGGGGTCTGCATCGGTTTATGAACTGGAAAGGTGCAATCCTCACGGACAGCGGCGGTTTTCAGGTATACAGCCTTGCGCGACTGCGGGAAATTTCTGAAAGGGGGGTAGTGTTCCGGTCTCACATAGATGGATCAAAACACCTCATCGGTCCGGAAGAAGCCATCGATATTCAGGAAGCCCTGGGGGCGGATATTATCATGGCTTTTGATGAATGTACGCCTTACCCTGCTGATTATGATTATGTTCTGAAATCCGTCGGGTTGACCAGTCTTTGGGCGCGGCGGTGCATGGATCACAGAAAGAGAGAAGATCAGGCCCTGTTCGGCATTGTACAGGGGGGCATGTACAAGGATTTGAGGGAGAAGAGCGCCCGTGAACTTGTGGCCATGAACTTTGATGGCTATGCGCTGGGGGGGCTCTCCGTGGGAGAGGATGCCGTTACCCGGCAGCAGGTCATCGATGATGTCATTGACTTCCTTCCGGTAAACGACCCCGTTTATTTAATGGGCGTGGGCAAGCCTGAAGATCTTGTAGAAGCGGTTCGGCGGGGCGTTGACATGTTCGATTGCGTTATGCCCACCCGCAATGCCAGAAACGGTGCGCTCTTCACAACCACCGGCAGGCTGAACATCAAGAATGCGCGATACGCGGATGACGATGGGCCCATTGATGAGCGCTGCAATTGTTATACATGCGTGAATTATTCCAGGGCCTATTTGAGACATCTTTTTATGGCAAAAGAAATCCTGGCATACCGGCTGAATTCGATACATAATATTTCGTACTATTGCAGCTTGATGTCGCGCATGCGATCTGCTATTAAAGACAATAATTTTGACCATTTTTATTCAGAATTTTATTCGTTAAAACGAAACAGAATCGATTAAGAGGAGGTTCAAAGATGAATTCTTTAGCTTATGCAATGGGTAGTATGGGCGGCGGTGAGGGCGCTGGCGGTGGTTTTGGTGCTTTTTTGCCCCTGATTTTGATGTTCGCAATTTTTTATTTTCTGCTCATCAGGCCGCAACAGAAAAAGGCCAAAGCGCACAAACAACTGCTTGCCGCCATCAAGAAAGGGGATCGTGTTGTGTCCAGTGGAGGATTACACGGACTGGTCACAGGGCTCACCGATGATGTGGTCACCGTGGAGATCGCCCCGAAAGTGCGGGTCAAAATTGCAAGGGGTTCCATTTCCGGGGTGGCAACCAAGGCACAACAGTAGAAACAGGCAATCCAACGGTTCTTGTGAACCAAATCTATGGAGTAGCAAGTGTCTAAAAGCTTAACTTGGCGTGGCGCAATTGCGCTGTTTGCAATTTTGGCGGCATTGGCTTATCTCGTGCCGTCCATAACCGGCGAGGTTCCTGCATGGTGGTCGAGCATTCTGCCGAAAGACAAGATCCATCTGGGTCTTGATTTGCAGGGAGGGATGCATCTCGTTTTGGAAGTACAGGCCGAAAAGGCCATTGAAAGCCATCTGGAGAGGGTGGCGGACGAGATGAAAGGTGACCTCAGAAAGGATAAAATCCGGTATGTTTCATTGAAGCGCAAAGGCCTTGACGGGGTTATGATTACCCTCATGCGTTTAAAGGATGAAACCGTTTTCCGGGACATGGTGGCTGCCGGTTATCCGGATTTCAATGTAGAATCCATGCCGGAACAAAATGGAAAGCCCGTTTTTCAACTGGTTCTGGACCCTAAAGCCAAAATTCATATCATGAAGATGGCGGTTGAGCAGGCGCTGGAGACCATTCGAAACAGGGTCGATCAGTTTGGTGTCAGCGAACCGGATATTCGGCCTCAGGAAAACCACAGGCTTCTGATTCAGCTGCCCGGTATAAAAGACCCCAAAAGGGCCGTTGCACTGATCGGCAAAACCGCCCTCCTGGAATTCAAGTTGGTGGATGAAGAAAACAGTGTGCAGGCGGCCCTTAAAGGGAATATTCCCCCGGGGGATGAAATCCTGTACCAGGTTTCCGTTGATCCCGATACCGGCCATGAACGGAAAACCCCCTACCTTTTGAAAAAACGGACGGCGCTTACCGGGGAATACCTAACAGATGCCCGCGTACAAATCGACAGCCGATATAACGAGCCGTATGTTTCCATCTCCTTTGATGCCAGGGGCGCAAGGCTTTTCGAACAGGTGACCGGTCAGAATATCAAGAAACGTCTGGCCATCGTGCTGGACGGCAAAGTCAATTCGGCGCCGGTGATTCAGGACAAAATCTCCGGGGGAAAGGCCCAGATTACGGGGCGCTATACCACCGATGAAGCCAGGGATCTGGCCATCGTATTGCGGGCCGGCGCACTGCCGGCGCCTGTTAAAATCATTGAAGAGAGGACCGTGGGACCTTCCCTTGGAAAGGACTCCATCGAAAAGGGCTTCAAGTCCATGCTTATCGGCGGCATTATCGTCATTCTCTTTATGGTGATCTATTATGGACTCTCCGGCGCCATTGCGGATCTGGCACTTTTGCTGAACATCATCTTTATCATGGCGGGGCTTGCCTTTTTCAGCGCTACCCTGACCCTTCCCGGAATAGCGGGTATTATTCTGACCATCGGCATGTCGGTAGATGCCAATGTCTTGATATTCGAACGGATTCGTGAGGAGGTTCGGCTTGGGAAAACCCCCAGAACCGCCATTGATGGCGGATATTCCAAAGCCCTGGTGACCATCCTGGATGCTCAGCTGACAACCTTGATTGTTGCCCTGGTGCTCTTTCAATTCGGAACAGGGCCGGTTCGCGGGTTTGCGGTGACGCTCAGTATCGGCATCGTTGCCAGTCTTTTTACGGCCATCTTTCTGACCCGGATCATATTTGACTATCTTTACGTGAACAGAAACATGAAAAAATTAAGTATATGAGGGGTAAGGAGTTATAGGTCAACTATTGCCCATTATCCGTTGTCCCTTTCATTTGGAGTGATTCAATGCAATTTATAAAACCCGGAATTAACATCAATTTCATTGGAAAGCGGAATATCGCCTTCGCTCTTTCCAGCTTAATGATCATTGCCACCATTGTTTTGCTGGTGTGGCGGGGGGGGCCGAACTATGGTGTGGACTTTTCCGGAGGTGTGCTCGTACAAGTCAAAATGGCGCAAAAAAGTTCCCCTCTGGAAATCAAGAAAGCCCTGGGTGCTGTTAATCTTGACAACAGCATTGTTCAGGAATTCGGCGAAGCCGGACAATTCGAATATCTCATTCGAATTCGAAAGACGGAACTTGAACTCTCCGGCCTGGGCGAACGGGTTGAACAGGCATTGAAGTCCACATTTGGAAACAGCGTTGACATCCGGCGGGTTGAAATGGTCGGCCCAAAAGTGGGTAAAGACCTGCGTCAGAAGGCGCTCTTCGCCATTTTTTATTCAATTCTTTTCATCGCGATCTATATTTCGGGGCGATTTGAAATGAAATGGCTCATGAGCATCATCATGGCCATATGCCTGGCTTTTGTGGTTTATGTTACCTCCGAGATCGGCATCAGCGTCACCTGGCTTATTTTGGTTGCCCTCGTTGTAACACTCACGCTCTGTTTATTCCTGAATCTTAAATACGCTTTAGGTGCCATCATTGCCATTATACACGATGTGGTCATTACCCTGGGCTTTTTTGCCCTGACCGAAAGAGAGCTCTCTCTTTCCATTATTGCGGCATTTTTGACCATCGTGGGATATTCGCTCAATGATACGATTATTGTATTCGATCGAATACGGGAGAATCTGAGACGCTTCAGGCGAAAGCCCTTTGAAGAAACCATGAATCAGAGCATCAATGAAACCCTCAGCCGAACCATTCTGACATCAGGCACCACGCTGATCGTCGTCACTGCCCTCTTTGTTCTGGGCGGGGGCGTCATCCATGACTTTGCCTTTGCGTTGTTGGTGGGGGTGATGGTGGGGACCTACTCCTCTGTTTTTGTGGCCAGTCCCATCCTTCTGATTTGGGAAGGAAAGTTCGGTCAGAAGGGGCGGAAAAAAATAGGTAGATAGCGGCCAATAACAGCCTCAGGTTATGCCAAAATTGTGATTTCGGGTCGCTTCCGAAGGCCCATTGGCCGAATAGATCGGTGCTTTGAGGTTGTCCATTGCTGGCAAATCGCAGAAAAAAAAGAGCCCGGCGCAGGCTGCTCTTCTGGCTGTTCACACTGTTGGTGCTGAGCGTCTCAGCCGCAGGCTGGTGGCTGTGGCAGCAGAAAAAATCCCATACCCCTCGCCTGAATTATATTTTGATCGCTGTCAATGGAGAACCGCGTAAGCTTCTGTCAGGGGAAACCCTTTCCCTGCGCCCCAGAGACAAGTTGAAAATTACCGATATTTCAACCACCATTCCCTTTAACGTGAATGTCCGACTGGTCTGCAAAGGACTTGACGTCAATGCCCTGCAATACGACAGCCTGACACTCACCGAACTGCTGCCCCAAAAGGATGCATTTCAGCGCTACCAATTTCGGATAGAAGTCAAATACCTGAATTATGAAATCGGAACCATCACGTGGATTATTCAGCCCTATGCGGAGGACTGGCTGGAAAAAGCCAACCGGATTATTGATGATCAAATGAGGCTTGCGATTCTTGAAAGAGGGCATGGCCTCCTTCCCGATGACGGTCGAATCCATGATCGTCTTCTGGATGAGGTCATGGTGCAGAAGAAGTGGAAAAGAGCGGTTCCCATGCTCCGGAAAAAGGCGGCGAAAAAAACTGACGTTGAAACACTAAACAATCTTCTGACCTGCTATGGCGAGTTGAAGGACCAAAACGGTATCATCCAGGTTCTGAGCCGGCTGCTCAAAAAACGACCGGATGATCTTGCGGCGCGCGTGCGCCTTGCTGAAATACTGGAGAGCCGGGAAGAATGGGATAAAGCCGCAGTACAGTATGAAATAATGATTGAACAATCGTCTCCCTCTGAGTGCCTCTCGCTGTACAAAAATCTGGGTTTTCTCTATACGAAAGCCGGGCTGCCGGAAAAGGCTGTCTCCGCTTATCTCTCGGCAGTCAATCTCGACCAGAAAGATCCCAACCTCCACTATAATTTATCGGCCCTTTACGAAAGGTTGGGTCGGCAAAAAGAGGCTGATTTTTATCTGGATAATGCGGTCACCTTGAATTCCGATGATCTTGAGGGGCGACTGAAGCTGGCCCAAAGATTGACAGATACGGGAAACCTTGAGAAGGCCCGGAAGTCCCTGTCCCGGTTCCTGGAGAAAAGGCCCGATTCAAAACAGGGCCTGGCCCTCATGGCCAATATCCTGGAGCAACTGGGGGATAACGGGGCGCTCAGTCAAGTCTATGAGAAAATCCTTTCGCTGGATCCTGACAATGAAGCCGTGGGTTACAATCTGGGCGTTCTGGAATACGAAGGTGGGGATCTGAAGGCTGCGCTGCCCTATTTCGAGGTCCATGCCAAAAAACACCCTGAAGATACCACGGTCCAGGAAATCCTTTTTGATATTTACAGAAAGGAAAATAACACCCCTGCCGCCTATGGGCAGGCACTCATTCTGCTGGAACTTAAACCCGGCGAGATGGACGTTTATGATTTTGTTTTCGAATATTTGAAAAACCGGGGTGAATATGGTCAACTGATCCCCATTCTGGAAAAAGGAGCGAAAGAGAATCCCGACCAGATCCGGGTCAAGGAATATCTGGCAATGGCATATCTAAAGGCCGGAAAAGTGGATTTGGGGATCAGGGGGATTGAAAATCTTTTAAGGGACGAACGGAGCCAAGCGGCGCCGTTGCTTCATGAATTATTTGAAATACTGGTGATCCGAAAGAACTATCAGGCAATCATTGACATTATGAAAAAGGGGGTGATGGTTGATCCCGAAAACATTTTTCTGAGGGAATACCTGGTTTTTGCCTACCTTAAGACCGGGAAAGAAACCCTGGCGATCAGTGAGATGGAAAAGATTTTAGAGCAAAAGCCTGACGACATGGAACTTTGGCTGCAGCTGGCAAGGCTCAGTGAAAAGAAAAATCAGATCCCAAAATCCATAA
>CAYPQJ010000018.1:16882-34094 GCA_964412835.1 uncultured Desulfobacteraceae bacterium
TGGCTGCAGCTGGCAAGGCTCAGTGAAAAGAAAAATCAGATCCCAAAATCCATAAAAGCCTACCGGCGGGTGTTGGATCTTTACCCCGAGCATCCTGAAGCTTCGGAAGCCTATCTGAGACTGCGGCTTGAAGGGGTCGGTGGGGATTAGAGAAAGGAAAGGAGAGGATATGTTTTACAAAAAGAATCCCAACGGTTACAATACTCTCGCAAAAGGTGCAAAGTTAAAGACTCTTACCCATGGTGAGAAAACCCACCTGTGTGAGTTTATTCTCGATGCGGGAAGTGCAATTCCCGAGCACAGTCATCCCCACGAACAAACCGGCTATCTGGTTTCGGGAAAAATGGATTTTTTGATGGAAGGCAAGACCTTTGATGCGGAACCCGGAGACAGCTGGAGCATACCGGGAAATATGCCCCATTCAGCCAGCGTAATTGAAGATTCGGTGATCGTGGAAGTTTTTTCGCCTGTAAGGGAGGAATACTTATAACCATTATTATGAGGTGGGTGAATGCCAAAAGGAAATTGTGAATTTAAGGCAACCGGCGGTCAGTACTTCATTACCGTGATTTTTCACCTGGGTCTGTTCAGCGTCGTAACCCTTGGGATTTACCTTCCCTGGGCCCTGGTGCGGTTATTCAAACTGAAAGCCTCCCACACCACGATTCAAGGCCAAAAAACCACCTTTTCGGGAACAGGGGGGCCGTTTTTTGTGCTCCTTTTGGTCAACGGCCTTTTGACGTTTGTCACGCTTGGTTTCTATGGCCCCTGGGCTTTCTGCCGGATCTTTCGATGGAAAACCCATCATACCTTTGTGGATGGCACCCCGAGCCAATTTAAGGGCACGGGCGGTGCGCTTTTTGTCCTCTATCTCTTTCACCTTATTTTACTGCCGATGGTCACTTTCGGGTTTTACTACCTGGTGGGAATGTACCGTTTCCACGCCTGGAAGGAAGAAAACACTTTATATGGCGGCAAGGCCACTTCTTTCGGGGCCGGTTTGGGCGAATATATCAAAATCTGTCTCCTGACCTGGATACTCAACAGTGTTACATTCTCTTTGTTTGCGCCCTGGTCCCTCTGTATGTTCTACCGATGGGAAATCGGCGGTCTGGCGGTAGGCGACAAGGACTTAATGGATCATTTTCCACCGGTCCATACCAGCTGGCGGGCAGTGGTGATCAGTTTCTTGATGGGCCTTTTGCTGTTTGCCGCCGGGGGATTTTTCATTTTTAAGGAGATTAAATTTCATATCCAGGCATTTTCCCAAGGGGCCCTTAAGGAAACAGGGGTTTTGAAATCGAAGATCGTGAGGAATAGAGCTGAAACCCGTCTTTCCCCAAAGGGGCCGGAACTCGTTGAAAAAGCTGAAAAATCGAGGCCTGTTCCCACGGCCGATAAAACAAAGACGGCCCGGGAACCCGTTGCACCCGAAAAGATACAGCCCAAAAAACCGCAACCGGACAACCGGGAATTTGATAAGGATCTTAAAAAGCTTGACCTCTCTATTAAGGAAAACCCCAATAACGGAGACGCTTTCTATAACAGGGCGTGCCTGTATATTTCAAAAGGGGATTTAAATCGAGCCCTGAAAGACTACAGCGAAGCCATACGCATCAATGCGGAAAGTGTAGATGCCTATTGCAACCGGGGCAATGCCTACTATGCTTTGGGAAAATATGATCTTGCCAGCCAGGATTACATGAAAGCCCTTAATATTGATCCCAGGGACGGCGATGTATATTTCAATCGAGGGTTGGCGTATCTGGCCCTTGAGAAAAAGGATGAGGCCCTTTCAGATTTTAAGAAGGCATTTCAATTGGGTCAGAAGCAAGCTGAAGAATATTTGAAATGAACAATGAATTTTTAAAACCATCATTTCAAGGACCCGTATTGCTTTGATGATGCCATGAATATTCTTGACTCTTAATGGGCCGCGCTGTAGATATAGGCATGTTTACCATTCTAATACCGAGGCGAATTGATGCTGAAAATCCTGGGGAAATGGCTTAAGGTCTACGAAGACGAAATTTCGCTGTTTTTTTGGGTTGTTCTACTTCTCTTCCTGATCCGCACGTCCAGTATCCTGTTTAATAACTTCGCAGAGACCGCCTTTCTGAAACGTTACGGCGTTGAGTACCTGCCCATCGTCAATGTAATCAATTCTATCTCCACTTTTTTCATCATGGGGTTTTTGACCGGGCTCATGGCGAAGATTCCGGGTAGCCGCATGCTGGGCAATACCCTTTTGTTCTGCGGGGTGTCGGTTGCAGCCCTTCGCTTTGTGGTGCCCTTAGGGTTTGATCTTATTTACCCGGTTCTCTATATTTTGAAAGCGCAATATGAAGTTCTTCTGGCGCTGATTTTCTGGAATCTGGCCAACGATCTTTTCAACACGAGGCAATCCAAGCGCCTTTTTCCGTTGATTACTGCAGGTGGAGTTGTGGGGGGCATTATCGGCAGCTTTGCCACCCCTCCGCTCGCCAAAGCCATCACCATGGACAACTTGATGTTTGCCTATTTGATCACCACCTCCCTGGGTGCTTTTATGGTGAGACGAATGGGCAAGCAGTTTCCCACGCTGCTGCTGTCTGACAAAAAGGGGAAAAAGGGCGGGAAAAAAACCAATATCGTGCAGGATTTCAAAAACGTTCTCCCGCTCATGAAGAAATCCACCCTGGTCAAAATTCTGATTCTCCTGACCCTGTTGCCCAACATTGCGATCCCCATCATGAATTACCAGTTCGCCTATTCGGTCAACCAGACATTTGCCACCCAGAGCGGCATGCTGAATTTCTTCGGCTATTTCCGGGGTTGCATGAATATCGTAAGCCTCATCATTCTGCTCTTTGTGGGCCGGTTGTACGGTCGTTTGGGGTTGCCCGTGGTCCTCATGTTTCACCCCATCAACTACATGATCGCGTTTCTGGCGTTTCTGTTGCGATTTGACATTTTTTCCGCCATGTATGCCAGGATTTCCACCAATATACTCCGAACCACCATGAACAATCCGGCCCGTGCCATTCTCATGGGCCTTTTCCCGGTCTCCTACCGGGCCGTGATCCGGCCGTTTTTGAGGGGAACCGTGGTCCGCGTGGGCATATTGTTCGGATCCGGGATTATCATGGTCTCAGAGGGCCTCTATCCCCCCCGGTACCTTTCCATTGCCGCCATGATTTTTGTGGGCGCGTGGGTTGTGACCACCTTTGTTCTTAAAAAGAGTTACCCCCGTATTTTACTGGACTTGATCAGCAATAACATGTTGGATCTCAAGTCCCTTGAGGAAAAAGATGCAGACAGCGTTTTTGCGGATAAGAGCATCCAGAATCGGCTTTTGGAGACTTTCCTTGCTTCCAAGGGAGAAGATTGTCTGTGGCATGCTCGAATACTCAAAGCCCAGAATGTCGAAAACTTGGATGGTCACATTCTGAAGGTCCTTGAAAATAACGATGATAAAACGAAAATACAATTACTGGCCATGCTTTCTCCCGAAGCGGGCGATACCGCCATCGCCCGTTTAAGGGAATTGGTTGATCCTGAAAAAATGGATCTCACCATTGCTGTGGTCAAAGCGGTCAATCGACTTTCGGCCGAAGGGGCCCGTGGCTTTTGCGGGGAAATTTTTGAGACCATTGAAAGCCCCGATGTGAGGGCCTATGCGGTAATCGGCTTGTACAAAGCATCTCCGGAAGATTACAAAGGGGTTATTGATGGCTGGCTGAATTCCCGGGAGCTGGCAGAAAGGCGTGCCGGCATCATTGCTTCCGGCAAGACCGGAAATGAAAGCTATGTGGCAAAGCTGAAGGAGATGCTGTCGGCTTCTGAAAATGAAGATGTCATTCAACATCTGTTGGACGCACTTCACAGCTTGAAAATGGATGCGCCTAACCGTCTGGTTATTAAATACCTGGCCCACCCCGCAGAAAAGGTTCGTCTGGCTGCTCTCAAGGCCTTTGAGGTCAATGACGATGATGCCCTTCGAATGGCCGTCAACCTTATGGATGATGTTTCAGAGGAAATCCACGATCTGGCAAAAGAAAAGGTTCTGAATGCAACATACCAGAATCCGATGGTGCTTGTAGAGTCCCTGAACATCCCCAGGCGACGTGTTCGTGAAGGCATATTTAGTCTGTTGGAATCCTTAAACATCAAAGACCTTGAACTTTATCGTTTCGCACGCTCCCAACTGGAGGCGTGCTATAATCATCTTTTGGAGATAGAAGGGTTTAGCGACTTTCCTGAAAGCCAGGGAAAGGAACTCCTGGTAAGTCACCTGAACGAGAAAATCCAGGTGGAAATTGAGACCATCCTTCGCGTGCTGGCCACAGAGGACAGTACAGGACAGATGCGGATCATCTGGCGCGGTATTTTTTCATCGGATATACGGGCGCGATCCAACAGCCTGGAAGCCCTGGATGATTCAATGGATAAGTCCCTTTCCAGTATCATGCTGCCGCTTCTAGAGAGCGAGAATAATAAAGCGGCATTGGCGGTGGGGCGAAAAAAATTCAAGCTACCCCGGTTCGAAGGTGATCAGCGAGCGTTTTGTTCCCATCTTCTGCATAAAGATGATTGGGTCACCCTTGTTTTGACCTTGTTGTTGCTGCTAGACCGCAAAAACGACATTCCGGATGAAGGGATTTTGAAGGATCTGGCTGAGTCGGAAAACCCCTATGTTCGTCAAATGGTCTCAAGGGTCTTGGATGCCCGGCATGGTGATTCAGACAAAATGGAGGATGGTATGGAAACGGAAATTACAATTCCCGACAAAATCCTGCGGGTGAAGGGGATCAACATATTTGAAGGGCTTTCCGTAAGTGAACTGGCGGCCATTGCATCCATAACGGAAGAGCTGGATTGCGGGAAAAATGAATTCGTCATAAAGGAAGGCGAAGCCGGGGAGACCATGTACCTGATTATTAAGGGAGCGGTTTCTGTGCTCAAGGGTGTGGAAAAAGAGGGTGCCCGCGAGATCGAGCTGGCCCGTATGGGGGCCGGGGACTATTTCGGCGAAATGGCGCTTTTGGAAGATACGGTTCGTTCAGCCTCCATCAAGACCTCGGAAGACTCCCGGTTCCTGGTACTCCATAAACAGGAATTCACCGAAATCGTGAGAGAATATCCGCAAATCGCCTTGCACATCTGCAAGGCTCTCAGTGGGCGGATCCGTGAGCTTGGAGAAAAACTGCAAAACAACGAGAAGTAGGCCCCCGTTTTTTTCCGTCTCTTCGGCATTAAAAAAATGGGCCTTTGGTCCTGTTCTGCCGAACAATAAAGACAACTTGCAAATAATTCATCCTGAAAAGGTCTCAAGGAGTATGCATGCGGTATTTAGATCTTTATCCGGGTTCAGTTGAAAATTGCGATGAAAATGACCGGATACGCATCAACATTAATTTGAAGCGGTCTTATGATGAAGACCTGGAATTGTGGTATTCGGTTCCCCCGGACCAATGGAAATATGTTTCCAGAGACCTGATGGACCCGTTTGTTATCGCGGCCTTGCTGAAAGCCATGGAGGACAGGGCAACGCTGCGGGTGCACGGCCCGGTTTCCACGTCCCTCCTGGACAATCTGGAAGAATTTCAGATTATTTTCACCACGTGGTTTCCGGATAAATACTACCCCATCGATATCGTGGCGGACGACGAGAGAGAAGAGACAAAGCGCAACAACAAGGTGATTTTAAGCTTTTCAGGCGGTGTGGATGGGGCCTTCAGCGCATTAAATCACGTTTTAAAAAAGGGTCCTGTCAAGAGAAAGCGCTTCGATGTGGATGCCATCTTGTATATTGAAGGCTTCGATGTGAACATCAACTACGATGAGCAGTGCAGAAATGTTGTCGAAAGAAACCGGAAACTCTTTGGTGCCTTCCCCCATTTGACCTTTTTAAACGTCAGAACCAATTTGAAGTATCTGCTTTCCATTAAAAGATTCTGGATGGCTCACGCCTGTGTCATCGCTTCGGTTGCGTCCCTGTTTCGCGGTATGTGGGGGGGGTGTCTCATCGGCAGCAGTCATTCCTATCTTCATCTACGTCCATGGGGGAGCCACCCCCTGACAGACCGACTCCTTTCCAGCAACAGCTTTAAAATTCACCACGATACGGTGTTTACAAGGATGGAAAAGCTGGAAGCCCTGTTTTCATGGCCTGAAGCCCTGGAAAACCTCAAGGTCTGCTGGGAAGGGCAATACAAATTCCATACGCTTCCCGATACCAACTGTTGCAGGTGCGACAAATGTGTTCGCACCATGCTCGCATTCAAAGCCCTGGGGCACGAAATTCCAACCAGTTTTCCCGAGGTGCTGACGGTCGAAAAGGTGCAAGGTCTCAAGAATAAACCTTTTGACTGGTCCAGGCTCATGTTCCTTAATGAGGTTTTGGATACCGCAAGGGAAACGGGATTGGAAAAGATGCCGATCTTTGAAACACTTGCTGGAATTACGCATGAGCACAATCCAAAGATCATGTGACAACCAAGACAGGGATGATAGAAAAAATGAAAGTCGCATATGTATATCCGCCATTATTCAAGCCTTTTTATCCCATGGCAACCCGGATTATGACGGAAAATCTACTTCGCAACAAAAACCTTGATGTCCAATTCAGCCATATACCTGTAAAGACTTACGCTTCAAACAAAGACAAAGCGTTGTATGATGGCATTATGGAAAAGGCGGTTTTGCGTTTTTCTCCAAATGTCATTTCCTTTCTGGAACAGAAATACATGGTGTACAATGTTTTTTATGTATTCATGGCCCATGGGTATTATGATGCGTTTATCCGGGAAGATTTTGAAGCGGAGCACATCATTTTTACCTGCATCAATTTCTGTGATCTGCTGATCGTAAAGAATCTGCTGGAAAATGGGAAAAAAGTTATTCTGGGCGGTCCCCTTGTTAATATCGGATTGTCGGCGGGTTTTTTTCGGCAATTTTTGTCCCATATGGGGGTTGAGAAATCGAAGCTCCGGGATAATCTCATTATCATATCCGGGAATGTTGATCTCACAACCGATCTGTACCAAATCATCAAAAACTGGAAAGATGGCCAAATCACCCAAAACGACTACAGGTCTGTTTATGAATGTCACCGTGACTTCCTGACGCCCCACTATCAGGGAAAGTCTGCCATCCCTGTTCATCTCGGGTTCAACAACTGGTGTTGGTACGGAAAGTGTAAATTCTGTACGTACAAGGAATTGCCGCGTATGGATTTTCTGAAGAATCTGGAGATCCAAAGTGCTGTCGAGTCGATCCATCAGATCATGCAGGGGTTCAATTCCAGCCATATCCGGTTTATTGACTCCTATTACCGTCCCCATTCACCCGTTGTTCAGGAAATTCTTCAACAGATTTCCCAATACCACATCACCATTTTTACCGGCATTACATTGCTGAAGGACAAACATTATATTGAATTTATCAACAAATATGTGAACTGCCTGCTCATCGGATTGGAGTCAACCTCTGATTTTACCTTGAAGCATGTGGCAAAGGGCTATCTCTGCCGGGACATTGAACAGGCCGTGGAAAACATGATTCAATATCTGGACAGAAGCATATTTCTGGAGATATCCGTTATCCTGGACCTTCCCCATGGGGATGCAGACGACATTCGGGATAACTATCGGCGCATTGCAACCCTGAAAGACCGGTTGGATGAGGCAGGGTTTCGGGTGGCGGTGCACATGAATATTTTGAGTGTGTTCCCGAACCTGGAACTTCTTTATACAGAGGATGCCATGCTCAAAAGATCCTTTGATTCAAAAGATATGGGCTCTTCAACCGGCAAGAACTATTTGATCCACGTCTTGAAGCAATCAGGTATGGATCAGCCCTCACAGCTTCCCTCAGGAACGGTACTTGTGGATGAAAACAACGCCTATGGCCTGCGTTACGGGTATATCAGCTCAAACGTTCCCGTGGTTCGGCATGACGTCAATGGCAAGATCCTGCTTTCAGATCTTGAAATTATGGAAGAGAGCGTTATGAAACGGATTCTATTAAGAAAAAGGCGTTTCCAGAAGGAAGCGTAAGCAAAAAAAGGCATCGGTCGTTTCAGGCCGATGCCTTTTTTTGATTCAATCCAGCCTGCTATGGTCGGCGCTTAAGCTGCCTTCGCCATTCCCAGATCAAAGGCTTTCAAGTTGGACTCCAAAAAGGCCTTTTTTGTGGATGTTGACAGGACTTTCTTCATTTCTTCAGCCCCAATGGGGGTCGTTCCCGATCCGATGAGTGCGCCCAGCATCACCATGTTCAGAGACAGGGGGTTGCCCACCTCTTCTGCGATGGCATTCCCGTCAAGCTCAATCACTTTACTTGCCCTTTCTCGAATAAACTGAAGGGTTTCTTCCACCGGGGGGTAGGTCCCCTGGCCTACGGCCACTGTAAAGGGTGGCAGGGGATGGGTGTTGGTGATGACCACAGTATCTTTGTTGCACTTCCCCAGGGCCCGCAATGTCTCCAGGGGTTCAAAACCGATTAATACGTCGGCTTCCGAACTGGAAACGATGGGACTCGATACATCTCCCAGCAACACTGCTGATTCTACAATGCCGCCCCGTTGGGCCATCCCGTGAATTTCGCTGACGACCGTGGGAATATCCATTGAGAGCGCCGCTTCGCCCAATAAACGAGACGCCAGTAGATTTCCCTGACCACCCACACCGATAAATACCAATCTCTTTGTTTCCATCATTTTAGAGCCTCCCTATCCTTCTTTCACGGGTACAATGGCGTTCTCCGGACAGACCTGAGCGCACACGGTGCAGCCGATGCAAGCGATTTTATCAATTTCCACTCGATCCCCTTCCAGATACATGGCCGGACATGCCAGAAGATTGATGCAGTCCCTGTGATTCTTGCACTTGTCATGATTGACACGGAAAGGTTTGGTCTTCTTGAACTGTTTCGTGGCCTTGGCAAACAGGGGACACAGCTCTTCTGAGATAATGACCGAAATGCCGTCGTATTCCATGGCTTTTTTAATGGACTCCATGGCTTTCTTCAGCTTAAAGGGTTTTATCATATGAACATCCTGGACACCTAAGCCTCGCACCACGGCTTCAATGGAGATGCGGGTCCGTTTTATTCCCATGGGTTCGGTATTCACACCGGGATGAATCTGGTGACCGGTCATGGCCGTGGTGCCGTTGTCCAGGATGACCAGGGTGAATTTGTGGTTATTGTGAACGGCATTCGCAAGACCCGTCATGCCGGAATGGAAAAAAGTGGAATCACCGATAAAAGAGACCACTTTCTGGTCGGTCGCCTGTGCAAAACCGCAACCGGAGCTGGCGGAAGAACCCATACAGATGACGAAGTCCGCCATGGAAATGGGCGGCAGAACCCCCAGCGTGTAACATCCGATATCCGTTGGAAAGATGGCGTCCGTCCCATAAACCTGTTTGACGGCATAGTAGGTGGCGCGATGGGGGCACCCGGCGCAGAGGTTGGGCGGTCTCGCCGGCATATCGGGTGTGCCGGAAATATCCAGCTGTTCCGGCGCCTTGTATTCTATGCCGAAATAGTCGGCAATGGCCTGGCGTACCATGCCGGGATCATACTCAAACAGGCGTGAAAATGCCCCGACCCCTTTACCCTTGATGGGTATGGTAATCCCGTTTTCCTGAGCCATGGCCTTCAGTTCGGTTTCATTGATGGGCTCCAGTTCTTCCACCACCAGAACCTTCTCCATTTTTTTCATGAAATCAATGCAAAGATTGCGCGGCTGGGGCCATGACATCACCAACTTTATGATGGAAACTTTGTCCACGATCCCCAAATCCAAAACCGCATCTTTTACGTAGTTGAAGCAGGCGCCATTGGCGACAATGCCCCATTTCCCGGTCCCGATCACCTCATTGTAGGCATCACCGTCGGAAATTTCCGAAGCCTTATCAAATTTATCAAGCAACTCTACATGGAGTTTCCTTGAAACCGCGGGAACCGTCACAAAGTGGAAGGGGTTCTTCTCAAAGGTGGCTTTTTTCGTAACAGGTTTCAATTCACCCAATTCCACCGCCCCTCTCACATGGGCCAATCGTGTGGTGGTCCGGATAATGACCGGAAGTTCAAGAGTTTCGGACATCTCAAAAGCCCTAAGCGTCATGTCCTTCATTTCCTGGCTGGTGGTAGGTTCCAGCATGGGCATACCGGAAAGCCTGGCAAAGTAGCGGTTGTCCTGTTCGTTTTGGCTCGAGAAGAGTGATGGGTCATCGGCATTGATGATCACCATACCGCCTTTGACGCCCACATAAGCTAAAGTCATCAACGGATCCGCGGCAACATTGAGACCCACATGCTTCATGGTAACAATGGTCCTCAGCCCTGAAACAGCTGCGGCAGCGGCGACCTCCATGGCGACCTTCTCATTGGTGGAGTATTCAAAATAGAGGTCCGACTCCTGACTGATGCTGAAAAAGTTTTGGGGAATCTCTGAAGAAGGCGTACCCGGATAACATGTGGCAAATGATACGCCTGCCTCCAAAGCGCCGCGGGCAATGGCCTCATTGCCCAATAAGAGCATTTTTTCTCCTGGAGAGTCTGTCAGCAATTTGTGCATTTTTTCCTCCGATCGTTTCTGGTTAGTGTCCAAACACGGATGAGAAAATTTGTTCGAGTTCAAGAAAGGCAAAAATTGTAACCACAGGAATACAATGAAGTATTTCGAGGATTACCATTTTCGCCTGACGCCGAAATCGGGCAAATTAGCCATTTGTGGGTGGGCACTGGTTATAGGTTGAATGAGCGGCCTATAGCTTAAAGCTTTCAGCCATACCTGCATATTTTTTTCTGAGTTTGGGTTTTTCGATCTTTCCTGTGGGGTTTCTGGGAACTTCATCAAAAAAGATCTTGCGGGGCCGCTTGTACCGAGGCAGTCCTTCACAAAAGCGGAAGGCTTCTTCCTCACTCAAAGAAGCGCCCGGTTTGACTTTGAGTACAGCCGCTGCGATCTCCCCCAGACGTTCGTCGGCGATGCCGATGACTGCGGCGTCCTGCAGGTTTTGATTTTCCATGAGGTACGCTTCAATTTCCACGGGAAAAATATTTTCGCCGCCGGTAATAATGACGTCCTTCTTGCGGTCCACAAGCCAGATAAATCCGTCTTCATCAAAACGGGCCATATCGCCGGTGAGCAACCATCCATCAATGAGGGTGCTCTGGGTGGCCTCGGGGTTTTTATAATATTCTTTCATGACGCAAGGTCCCTTGACCATGAGTTCACCCGGATCTCCCTGCGGTACATCTTTCAGGTTGAAATCAACGATTCTGCACGCCCAATCAAATCCGGGAACTCCGATGGCCCCTACCTTATGAAGGTTTTCCATCCCCAAATGGACGCAACCCGGCCCCGATGTCTCACTCAAACCGTAATTGGTATCGTAGTCGTGGGCAGGAAAAACCTTTTTCCAGTTTCGAATCAGGCTTGGCGGAACCGGCTGCGCTCCGATGTGCATCAACCGCCATTGCTTCAGTTTGTAATCATTCAAATTAACGTCGCCGTTCTCAATGGCAATGAGGATATCCTGGGCCCAGGGCACCAGCAGCCAGACAATGGTAGCTTCTTCCTCGCTTACGGCTTCCAGAATCCACTCCGGTTTGATCCCCCTTAAAATGACACCTCTGCCCCCCACAATAAAGCTCCCGAACCAGTGCATTTTGGCCCCGGTATGATACAGGGGCGGAATGCAGAGGAATGTGTCTTCATGGGTCTGATTGTGATGGCGGTTTTCAATGATGCAGGCTGATTCCAGATTTCGATGGGTCAGAAGAATCGGCTTGGGGGTTCCGGTGGTGCCGGAAGTAAAATAGAGGGCTGCTTCATCCAGAAGATTGATTTCCCTGCCGGGGTCATCGGTGGAACCGGTTTTAAGAAAATCAACGAAGGATTCCGCATAGGAGGGTTTGATTTTCTCAGGGCCCACAAATATGAAATCATTGATGGATCTCAAGTCTTCTTTGATGTCATCGATGCGCTCGATAAACTCTTCGCCGAAAATCATGGTCCTGGCTTCCGCAATATCTGCGCAATACCCGATGTCCTCGGCGGTAAACCGAAAATTCAGGGGCACCGCCCAGGCACCGGTGCGCAGGATTCCAAAATAGGCGGGGAGCCATTCCAGGCAATTCATCATCAAATGGATGACTTTATCGCCCCGTTTCACCCCTTTGGCGATCAAACCGTTGGCGATCCGGTTGGCTATCTCATCAAATTCTTTCCATGTCAAGGTTGTCCGGGTCCCTTTTCCGGGATCTCGCTCAACAAGGGCAATCTCATCTCCGTACATACCGGCGTTTCTTGCTAAAATTTCAGTGATAACCATATTAGGCCCTCCTTACTCAAAAGCTATATTTTAGCTACATCGTAACTATAAAGAAAGAAGACGGAGACTGTCAAGAAAAAAGGTCAGCAATTTTCTGCCGAGGCCCTAAAATCTTTAATGGATGGACACAAAGGAAATAGAATCAAAAAAAGTGTACCTGGAGGGTAAAATCAGCCCTTATATTCGGGCCTTGACCATTGGGTAAAAAGGTGAATTGGCATACTCTTTGGCAAATGTCTTTAGGATTTCATCCGCTTTTTCGGGTTGGTTGTCAAGCCTGTATATACGCTCCAGATTTAGCATGGCGTTCTCCCTGAAAGGGTTGTCAGAGGTTTTTAGAATGCCATCCAGAATCGAAACCGCCTCTTTCATATTCCCCTTGGCTTCATGACAAGCCGCCAGTGCCAGAAGTGTCAGGGTTTTATAAGCCTCATTGCCCGATGCTTTTGCCCTAAACTCATCGTAATAATCAATGGCGTCATCATATTGCTTGTTTGTGAACTTTGCATGCCCCACCTGGGCCAGTGCCAGATCCGCCGCTTTGCTCATGCCATAGTTGCTGATCACCTCTTCAAAAAGCACCTCCGCTTTCTTTATGCCGTCTTTGTCCGTCGTTTCGGACTGAACACTCTGGACCAGGGTGTTATAGGCGATATTATATGCCCCCTGCCCCTTTTTGTTGGTATGCTTCATGTAGCCCCAGATGGAGAGATAGACCACCGCAATAACAGCCACGCCGATCCCGATCAATCTTAACTGGTGCATGTGTTGATTAAAATAAAGCACCACTTTGCCGGAAAGCGTCAGAAATTCATCGGTGTTTTTCAAAAGCTCTTTACGACTCAACTTTTTCTTTGCCATAAGTGAAATGATCCTCCTGTTTTGTGGGAAGAGCAATAGCAAATGAAAGAAAAGCAGTCAACTATCATTTTGAAAAATCGATAATGAAAAGGTTTCACGCAAGACGCGAAGAATCATTAAGTCCGTTGACATTTCGTGCCCGGGAAACATAGAATTCGTTGAAAATAGGACTGGACCTGCGGCATTTACGCGAACTTTTCTGAAAGGACCCCCTTGTCTTATCTGGATCGCTTTTTTAATCTCTTTGACACGCTTCCAAACTCTCTGCTCTATCTTTTGCTGGGATTGAGCGCCTTTGTTGAAAATATTTTTCCACCTATCCCTGGAGATACCATTACCGCTTTTGGTGCTTTTCTGGTGGGTACACGCCGACTTGATTTTGTGGGCGTGTATCTGGCCACCACCCTGGGTAGCTTGGCAGGGTTTATGTCCCTGTTCTGGATTGGTAATCTTCTGGGGAGAAAATTCTTTATTGAAAAAGACTACAGGCTTTTCAGTGCTGAGAACATTACTCAGGCTGAACAGTGGTTCCAGAAATATGGCTATTTCCTTATCCTGCTCAACCGATTTTTCCCGGGCATTCGTTCCATCATTTCACTGGCGGGTGGCATTTCAAATCTGGGTACTTTCAGGGTTGCCGTCCTGGCATTTATCAGCGCCGGCGCATGGAACCTCATCTGGATCGCCATCGGCTATTCACTGGGGAACAACTGGGACACCGTTAAAGAGGAAATGGGGTATATCCTTTTTCAATACAACTTATCGTTTCTGGGTCTCGCCGCTATTGTGGCTTTGATCTTTCTGTTGCGGATGTTCAGAAAAAGACGGAAAGCAGAAAAGCAGGGTCCGGATTGAAAAATCTCATTTTTGGGTAACCGCCCCAATCCAGTCTAAAAAGGCGGGATGACCTTTTTCAATGGGGATGCTGATAACACAGGGGCAAATATAGCTGTGCATGGATATCACCCGTTCAGTCAGTTTTTCAACAAGCGCCGCGCTTGTTTTAGCCACAATAACCACTTCCTGTTCATCCTGTATTTCCCCCTCCCACCAGTACAGTGACCGAACGGAATTGATGATATTGATTGAAGCGGCCAATCTTTCGGAAACCAGTGTTTTGCCGATGTCCAATGCCTCTTTCTCGCTGGATGTCGTGATATAAACCAGGTTTGCTTTCATGGTTTTTCCGTTGCCCCCTTTTCACTTGACAAATAATTATACGCCATGTAAGGACCTTGACAAGAAATAATTACACATCTGCTTATCTTTACCCGATTATTTATTGTTATGATCCTAATCAGTGAATATTCCAAAAATACTTAATTAAAGAGAGGAGTAGAATATGTCTATGCTGGATAAAACTTGTAAGGATTTTGTAGAGGTATTGGCATCCAAGGCCGCTGTTCCCGGAGGTGGTGGCGCAGCTGCTATGGGTGGTGCTATCGGTATGGCCCTTTCCAATATGGTGGGGAATCTTACCGTAGGAAAAAAGAAATATGCTGATGTTGAAGGAGAGGTAAAGGAGCTTTTAGCCAAAGGCGATCAGATCATCGCCGAGTTGGAAGGACTTGTGGACAAAGACGCCGAGGTGTTTGAGCCTTTATCAAAGGCCTATGGATTACCCAGAAACACACCCGAAGAAGTAAAATACAAAGCGGAAACCATGGAAAACTGCTGTAAAGTCGCCTGTTCCGTCCCCATGGAGATTATGCGCAAGGCGTATGAGGGAATCAAGGTCCATAACAGGATGGGACAAATCGGCACCATGATTGCCATATCCGATGTGGGTTGTGGCGTTGTTTTTTTGAAGTCTGCCCTTATTGCCGGAAGACTGAATGTGATCATTAATATAAATGCCATAAAAGACAGTAGCTTTATTGATCAAACCAAAGCGGAAATGGACGAATTGTTGGAAAAAGGAACCAAACTTGCCGATGAAACACTTGATCTTGTTGTTTCCAAGTTAACCAAATAAGGAGGTTTATTGATGGCAGAGAGACTTACAGGTAAGCCCGTCGCGGATGCGATTAAAGAGGAACTTACCAAAAAGGTTGAGGCCCTGAAAGGCCGTAATATTGTTCCCAAGCTCGGAATTGTACGGGTCGGCGCCCGTCCCGATGACCTGTTCTACGAGGGCGGCGCAAAAAAGACATGCACCGCCGTGGGCATGGAAAGTGAAGTATTTGAATATCCGGAAGATATTGATCAGGCGGCATTTGAGAAAGCCATTACGGATGTGGGTGTTAAAAAGGATGTCAACGGTATCCTCATGTTTTCGCCCCTGCCCAAACATTTGGATGAACGAAAGATAAGGTCCCTGATCCCCGTGGAAAAGGATGTTGACTGTTTGAGCCTGGGTGGCGCGGCAAAGGTATTCACAGACGATCCCACAGGTTTTCCACCCTGTACCCCCACGGCATGTATGGATATGATCCATCATTATGATATCCCCATCAAGGGAAAGAAATGTGTGGTAGTCGGCCGGTCCCTTGTGGTGGGGAAACCACTTGCCATGTTGCTCCTGCGGGAACATGGCACCGTAACCATCTGTCATTCAAGGACGGAAAATCTGCCCGAGGTGTGTCAGGAAGCTGAGATCCTTATTGCAGCCGTTGGCCGTGCAAAGATGGTCAACGCCGACTATGTTAAGGCAGGACAGATTGTGATTGACGTAGGGATCAACGCGGATCCGGATAACCCCGGTAAATACTGCGGTGATGTGGACTATGCCCAGGTGGAACCCATCGTGGAACGTATTTCCCCTGTTCCCGCAGGTGTTGGTTCCGTAACGACATCCGTGCTCTGCAAACAGACCATTATGGCCTGTGAAATGCAGAACTCATGAAATCCCTGAAATTCAAGCTGGGAATCGTTTAGAAAAACAACAAGGGGGAATCAGCGGTTTAAGCCGGTTCCCCCCTTGTTTTTTCTTTATCAGGCAACTCAATGATGATGGGCGCTTTGTTCCGGGGAGGAAAATTTTCCAGCAATAACCGAACCAATGAAAAGGCCTATAATGACGATTGTGGCAAGCACCGACAACCACGAGTGAGACATGTTCCAAATGAGCCCACTCAATACAAAAGCGGGAATTATTGAGACGATACAGATACCGATTTTCCTCCAAAGGTTCATTTGAGGCCTCCTGTCAACCATATTTCCATGAAATTCGGGAATAACAAGTACACATTTTGCGTGAATATTCCCCCCACTGTGAGGGTCCCCTAACCGATTGATCACGCATTATAAAAAATGCTTTTGCGTGGGTCAAGAAATTAAGAGAGAAATATTTGCTTGATTTTACGATTTCGAGTGACTAGATTCCTCCTGTCCAATCCGAGATCCTTACGGGGCGTGGCGCAGCCTGGTAGCGCACCTGCTTTGGGAGCAGGAAGTCGGAGGTTCAAATCCTCTCGCCCCGACCATAAAACTTCAATAAACTCAAGCGTTTAGTTTAAAATCAAAAATCGCCGATTTTGGTAAAAATCCAAAAAAAGTACCAAAAAAGTACCTCACTCACATTTTTTTTAAAAAACAGGCGTGGAATTTAACAGTTTCACGTTATTTTTTTGCAAATTAGAACTTACTTTGGCTTAGTTTAGCGAAGGATTTTTGTTGAATTTGGATTAGATGCGAATTTTGCTCTGAAACCGGGTAGGTGCCTAAGCAGGTGCTCTTTCAGACAGTTTTTGATATCGTTTTAGAATTGTAGAAAAAGAACTTCCAAAAGCCTATGCGCACATTAATTATCGGAAATCTTCACATTTGGATTAACAGACTGAATAGGGCTCGACCACAAGATATAGTGACATTGGGTAATGAGGAAAATGACAAATTCAACCATGTTCGAATGAGATATTGAGCTCATATTCTGCCTTTCGGCATCCCCTCTTTAAGGATACAGCAGTCAGTTTCACCTCACCCAGAAAATGGTTAGAGGTAGAAGATATCACAACCCTCTGACGTCCGCCCAAATGATGATATCACACGTTGCAGCCGTTTGGCATACATAGCAGTTATGT
>CAYPQJ010000019.1:0-33187 GCA_964412835.1 uncultured Desulfobacteraceae bacterium
TTATTCTGGGCGCCGCTTCGAGGGGGTTTGGTGGCTGTATGATTGCCACAATCAACAAGGATGGGCTCAGGGGTGATCTGAATATACCCCCTCGCTATAACATACTGCTTGTTCTGGCCCTTGGTAAACCAAAAGAGACGATCGTGATAGATACCGTGGGGTCTGATGGAAATATCAAATACTGGCGTGACGATGAGAATGTCCACCATGTGCCTAAACGGTCATTGGATGAAATCATAATCGGCTAAAATAACCGCCCCTGAGAGGTTTTCACAAGGCTCAGACCTGTAAGGTTTCAGCTCATCCGTTGTCTTTATCGCTGTCGTCGTTGCTGTTGGAATCGCTGTCCCCATCCCTAAGGTCTTCACCATCATCGGTTGCAGGATCGTCTTCATTTTTCCCGTTTTCGGAGAGCTTCATCTTGATTTCCCTATCAACGACCGCTGCACTTTTGACCCCCGTATCGTTTTTTAAAACGGCCGTTTTCCCTGAAATAGGAAAAGCGAACAAGAACAGCATCATCAGGCACAAAATAACCGTTTTCATGAGCATCTCCTCCTTCATCCTTACCCGCTCCCTCTCTCTACAATGAGTAACCCATAGAGGACCTGTAAAGAGATTTATTTGACATTAAAGGTTTGAATTTATATGACAGGGTACACACCGGAAGGCACTAAGGGAAGCGTAAAAAATAAAGGAGCAAGATGATGATGAAAATAGGCTGGATCGGAACAGGTGTAATGGGCGCATCCATGGCGGGGCACCTTCAGAAGGCCGGACATAATATGTCTGTCTTTACACGCTCCAAAAAGCGGGCCCAGACACTGCTGGACAATGGGGCCACATGGTATGATTCACCCGCTGAGGTGGCATCCAATTCAGAGATCGTTTTTTCCATTGTGGGGCACCCGGCAGATGTTCGGGACATTTTTATGGGTAAAACAGGGATTCTCCATGAAAATGCCACCTGCAAAATTGTCGTGGATATGACCACCAGTCAGCCGAGTCTTGCCCGAATCATCTATGAGGAGGCCGCGAAACTGGGGATCGAAAGCCTTGACGCCCCGGTTTCAGGGGGGGATGTGGGTGCAAGAGAGGCAAAACTGGCCATCATGGTCGGCGGAAAAAAGGATGTTTATGAAACCGTAATGCCGCTGTTTGAAATCATGGGGAAAAATATCTCATACATGGGGGAGTCGGGCAGCGGACAACACACCAAAATGGCCAACCAGATCCTGGTGGCGGGGACCATGATCGGTGTCTGTGAGGCCCTTATTTATGCACACCGTCAGGGACTGGATATGCAGCAGGTCATCGATATTGTCGAAACAGGCGCCGCCGGTTCATGGTCCGTCAGCAACCTGGGGCCCCGAATCGTCAAAGGTAATTTTGATCCCGGGTTTATGGTTGAGCACTTCATCAAAGACATGGGGATCGCACTCAAAGAAGCCGAAGAGATCGGGCTGTCCCTGCCGGGCCTTGCCCTGGTGCAGCAGCTCTATGTGGCAGTAAAAGCGCAGGGGCACGCCCGTTCCGGCACCCACGCTCTTTTTCTTGCGCTGGCATCGCTAAATGGCGGCGCATCTCCACATTCATGATAGGGGCGCAGTTTCTTTTGAAAACCGGATCAGTTAATGATATAAAAAAATAGTCGTTTACGGTTAACAAATATTTGATTTTGGAAGGAGTGAAAAATGGGCAAATTGTTATGGCAACCATCAGAAGAGCGGATTAAAAATACCAACATCTACAAGTTCATGGGGGTCATCAACGAAAAATTCAACAAAGATTTTGAGGATTATAGCCAGCTCTACCAATGGTCCATTGAAAATATACCCGAGTTCTGGGCATCCATGTGGGATTTTGCCCAAATCAAAACTTCCGAGCCCTACCAACAGGTGGTGGATGACCTCACCAAAATGCCCGGTACCCAATGGTTCCAGGGCGCGAAGCTTAATTTCGCAGAAAACCTTCTCCGCTACCGGGACAACCAGGTGGCCCTCATCTTTAAAGGCGAAAGCCGTGATACGGTTCAAATGACGTATGCGGAACTCTATGATGAGGTGTCGCAACTGGCCCAGTACCTCAAAGCGCTGGGCGTAGGTCCCGATGATCGCGTGGCCGGGTTTATGCCCAATATGCCACAGACTATCGTTGGCATGCTGGCGGCAACCAGCCTGGGCGCCGCATGGTCCTCCTGTTCACCGGATTTCGGGATCAAGGGCGTGCTGGACCGCTTCGGTCAGATCAAGCCCAAAGTCCTGTTTACAGCCGATGGATATCTCTTCAAAGGGAAAGAGCTGGATTCCCTGGCCCGGGTGGCGGATATCTTGAAAGACCTCCCCTCAATTGAAAAGGTCATCGTGATTCCCTATGTTCAGGAAAATCCTGATATCAGCCACATTCCCAATGCCGCCGGCTACAATGAAATCAAGTCCAGCTATAACCCGGCAGAAATTCAGTTCGAACAACTTCCCGCCGATCACCCCCTCTACATCATGTTTACCTCCGGCACCACAGGTCTACCCAAATGCATGGTCCAAAGCACGGGAGGCATCCTGGTCCATCACATGAAAGAGCTGCTGCTCCATGCGGACTTGAAACGTGAAGACAGAATTTTTTATTTTACCACCTGCGGATGGATGATGTGGAACTGGCTTACCACCTCACTGAGTGTGGGGGCGACCCTTGTGCTCTTTGACGGAAATCCTTTTCACCCCAATCCCGGCGCCCTGTGGAAAATGGCTCAAGATGAAAAAATCACCATTTTCGGAACCAGTGCCGGATATATCGCAGCCCTTCAGAATGCCGGGGTAAAACCGGGGAAAGAATACGATCTCTCCGAGCTGAAAGCGGTCATGTCAACGGGATCTCCCCTTTCCGAGGAAGGATTCGAATTTATTTACGATGAAGTCAAAAGCGATCTTCAGCTGGCCTCCATATCGGGGGGGTCGGATATCAATGGCTGTTTTGCCGGCGGTAACCCCATGGGCCCGGTCTATGCCGGCGAGCTTCAATGCCGACAGCTGGCCATGAAAGTGGAAGCCTTTGATCCTTACGGAAAACCGGTTATCAACCAACAGGGTGAACTGGTGTGTACGGCGCCGGCCCCCTGCATGCCCATCTATTTCTGGGACGACCCCAAAGGGGAACGGTATCATTCCGCCTATTTTGATGTGTACCCCAATATCTGGCGACACGGGGATTACATCGAAATCAATGACCGAGGGGGCGTGGTCATTTATGGACGTTCCGATGCCACCCTGAACCCCGGAGGCGTTCGGATCGGGACGGCTGAAATATACCGCCAGGTGGAACAGATTCCTGAAATCGCCGACTGCCTGGTGGTGGGCCAGAATTGGAATAATGATGTTCGGGTAGTCCTCTTCGTGAAAATGGCGGAAGGCCATGAGTTGACTGAAGACCTGATGAAACAGATCAAGACAACCCTCAGAACCCATGCCTCCCCGCGGCACGTACCGGCCAAAATCATTGCCGTTCCGGACATTCCCTATACCCTCAACATGAAAAAGGTGGAACTGGCCGTGAAGAAAACCATTGAGGGTCAACCGGTCCTCAACAAAGATGCCCTGAGCAACCCGGGCGCTCTGAACTTTTATGCAAACATTGCAGAACTGAACGAGGATTAAAAAGCCCTTGGCCCCTAAAATTCTATTTCCCCACACTCAGCTTGAGAGCGGACTGCTTGCACGTCTGATTGAAATCTTCGGTTCCGTGACCCTGTGCCAACCCTGGTTCACGGAACCAACGGTTCTCTCAAAGGAAGATGGCAGCCTGAAAGTCCTTTTCCCCCCGGAGTCCCTGAAACCCAAAGAAGATTTCAAACGCCTGCTTTCCGAATATCAAGGATGGATGATGGAAAACCGGGGCAGCAAGGGCTCCACGGCTTTTTCCACCGGCGAAACGGGGGACGAAACCTGGGCCATTCGAACAGCCATCCGCGATGCCGGAAAAGATGCGGATGATCCAGCCCTTCAAAACACGCTCAAATGGCACCTGGTGCTTCACCTGGCTCGAAATCTGGAAGAAGAACGGGTATCGGGCCAAGACCTGCTGCAGCGGGCTGCTAAAACCAAATCCCCCCTGGCAGAAGCCATGGAAAAAGACGAGGAGATCCCCGACATGTTTGAAGATCTCCCCTTGTCCGCGACCTATCCCTATGTGACGGACCGACATCTGGGCCTCATATTCGATGCGTGGTTCGGCCTTTTCAGTAACCTGATTGAATCGAATTCGGAGCTGCTGACCCTGGATCGGCAGGTGTTCACTTACGCGCTTGATCTTTTTGACGGGTGTGATATAGAAGCTTCCGAGGACATCAGCGTTTCACCGGCAAAAGAAATTGAGGCAAAGGGTTTTAAGGTCCATCGGAAGACACTTCCTCTACTTTTGAACCCGTCCACATCAAAGGATTCAGTCTTGCGAGCACTTTCCGGAAAAACCTTCATTATGGTGGAAAATTAGCCCTCTAAGAAGCATGTCTCTTTTTTACTTTTACTCATGACATCAGAAGAAACCATCACCAGAAACCTGGAAAGCCAAGGTTGGCACAGGCAGTTCATGGCCGCCGAACCCCGCCTCAGTGAAGCGGTTGAGATGTACAGAGAGTTGGGATTTCAAGTGCATCTTGAACCGCTCCCCACGTCTGAAACAACACCCAGTGAGCAGGTGTACAACAGCGAAATAAAATGCCGAGCCTGTTTCGATGGGGTTGAAAATCAATACAGCATCATTTTCACAAAACCCGCCAAAGAAAATGGCCAACCATGTTCCGACTGAATGATCTCATACTCCTCCTGGTTATTTTTTCTTCCATGCTCGCCGGCATTCTTTTTCCCAACCCAGCGTCGATTTTTCAACCCTACCCCCTGTACCTCATGATGTTCCTTCTCTTTCTGAGCTTTTTGTCCATTGAACTGAACGACATCTGGAAACTCATTCGAAACAACGGCCCAACGGTAATCTGGCTGGCCTGTTTCAAGATGATTCTGCTGCCGGTTATGGTCTATTTTCTTTTTCTTTATGTTGCACCCGCCTACGCCATCGGAGCCCTCCTGTTGACTGGTGTTTCCACCGGGGTTGTGGCGCCCTTTATCTCCGGTCTGGTGGGGGCCAACGGCCCGTTGGTTCTGGTGATGGTGGTGATCACCTCCTTTGCTGTTCCCTTCACCCTGCCCATGCTGGTGAAGGTGCTGCTGGAACGGGAAATGACCATATCCCTGCTGCATATGATGCGGATGTTGCTTCTGGTCGTCGTTGTGCCGGTCATCATCGGTGAAACCCTGAAACGCCTTTGGCCGAAGGCCATAAATGCCATTATGAAGCGCCGCTATCCTATCTCCCTTGCGATTTTCGCATCGATAAATCTGGCGGTCTTTTCCAAATACAGCATCTTCTTTCACAAAAACCCAACCATCATCATCCAAGCCACCATAGCCGCCTTTGCCCTTGGCAGCATATACATGGTGACCGGACTGGCCGGACTCTTTAAGTCCCCAGTTGAAAATCAACTGGCTGCCGTCATCACCATCGGCAATGTCAACAACGTGCTGATACTGGTTTTTGCCGCTGAATTTTTCGGTCCCCTGGAACCGACTCTGGCTGCGATATATATGATACCTTTTTTCGGACTGATTTTGCCTTTGAGAATGTATCGGAGATTCAAAGAAAGAAGCTTAGATGAATCTAACGGGGTTGAAGATTAAAAAGTCTCAAATTGATGTCTCTAAATAGGAACACGACCCGTCTTCTTTTGGGACACTCATCTCATAATAAGGCAATGGAAATTAGAGTGTTACATCCCAAGAAAGTGAGTCTTTCGTATTGACAACAATGAATAGCAAAAGATACTAACCGCTTATCTCTTTTTATTGCATTCTATGCTGAAAATTCTTTTTTCAGCATAAATATTGCATATATTTTTCTAGCATTTCATGAAATGCATGATAAGAGGGGTGGAACCAATGAAAAAAATTATTGGCATTATGGCTTCGATAGTTCTAATGGCAAGTTTTGCGCATGCAACCTATATTGGCGGAGGTCAAGGGAATGACAAAGAAAAATGGGTGATGAATAATATCACCTTTGCAGATGGCGTTTGGGCAGATACCGACTTTTATTTTGACTACGTTAATAAATTTGATGAAAAGGGTAAATGGGACAGCAGCAGTTGGACTGAATGGACCGTAGATGGAATTACAATCAAACCTGAGACGTATAATGAAAAGGGTGAAATTATCGGCGTTTCTTTTACCATAGATCCGGACAAAATAAAACCCGGTCTAGAATTCGTATCACTGAAAGCGGGTTCAGGAAGAAAAGATAAGGAGGGTGGTTTTACTTTTTACAGCATAGATCTAACCGATGGCAACACTTTCAGTTTGTCTACCAAAGACGGCCTTGGTGGAAAAGCGATATCCCACATCAGTTTGTGGAAAGGATCACCTAAAGGTAATATCACCTACCCAGGTAGCGGCGGCGATGCTGGAGCACAAGTCCCCGAGCCGGCAACTATCTTCCTGCTGGGTTCTGGGCTGCTGGGACTGTTCGGATATCGAAAGAAATTCTGGAAATCAAAGCCAAGCGACAAGGAATAGTATTTAAAGGAAATTTTCGAAGCGGTTATTGCTTTTTCTTAATTTTAGCGGTAGTATTTTACCCGTAATTACTGTTAATGCCCATCCCTACCTTTATCTCATCGGATTAGTGGTGAGAAAAGGAACAAAAAAATGAAACTGCGATCATTTATAATCGTAGCCTCTATCTTAGGATTTTTCGTACTAAACTCCAGCGCCGATGCAGGCTACCTCGATCCCGACCAAGGTTGGAAAAACATCACCACCTATGATGGGTTGAGTGGATCTTATGGCAGTCAAACCAATACATGGTGGAATACAAATGAAGATCAGGAAGTTGAACCCGGCGCTGCCATAGGACAACAATGGGATCTCGAAGGTTTCTTCCTTAGTGATGGCACGGGAAATGCGGCAGCGGACTCGCTGGCAATGGTGGGCGGTTTTGATTTTGCCTATGGAGAAGGTGACATAGGTTCAGGCGATATCTTCATCGATACGGATATGAGCAATGACTACTATGAATACGTCTTGGATTTGAAATTTAGATTCACTGGAAACGGAAAGAACAAAAGCACCTACACGGTCTATGAAAATACCATCAAAAAACCGATTACCCTAAACCTCACCCATGGGGGTCCCGCAGGAGAAACACAAGACAAACCGTGGACCCGTAAGCGTGGTGGAAAAGTGGTCAAAAGCAACGGCGTTAGGCTCAGAAACATTGCACTGAATTATCTGAGCAATCAAACCAATGATCAAATGGGAGGTGGCGTAACGGGAGGGGCTCATAACGCAGTGATTGTAGATGTTTCCTTTCTAGGATCCAATGTTGATTACAAAGTATATAATACATTGGAATGCGGAAATGATCGTCTGACAGGCAGTTCCTCAGCCGCCGTCCCCGAGCCGGCAACTATCTTCCTGCTGGGTTCTGGGCTGCTGGGGCTGTTTGGATATCGAAAGAAATTGTGGAAACCGAAAAATTAACAACCCTCCCCTTCTTCAAACCCCGATTCAAAGACTGGATCTTTGAATCGGGGTTTTTTTGTGTTTTTTTTAGACCGCAAAGCGCAAATTGAGGTATAATTCTTTCCCGAGTGGGTACCGATGGATCGGGGGGAATGCACAATCAGCGTGTTGAAATGAAAATGCGACGGTCTCTTTTTGACAACAATATCTCAAAATAAGACAGTAAAAATTGAAATCTGAGACCCGAAAAAGTCAACCCCAAAATCTTTCACGCCTTTTTAGGCTCGGAAAACAAATCGTTTTTTGATATAAGCAGTTGGTAAAATTACTTTTGTAAAGAAAGCTCGATGAAAATAAAAATGGTAGGAATATTTCCGGCACGAATATTGCTTTTCAAAACGTTCAACGGAACTAAAAGAAATAAAACTTGGTAACCCCTGTACCAACCTTATATGCCACCGAATCAGCGGTGAGTAGAGGAATTGAAGATGAAAAAGCAATCGTTGATTATCTTAGCCTCTGTATTTGGTTTGTTCTTACTGAACTCCAACGCCATTGCCGGCTATCTCGACACGGGTTGGAAAAACATTACCCAGTTTGATGGATATATAGGCGGCAGTTCTAACCCGACTTATAATGAATGGTGGAATACTGAACAAGAAGATCAGGAAGTTGAGCCGGGTGCAGTTCCTGGCCAGCAGTGGGATTTAGAGGGTTTTTTTCTGAGTGATGGTACCGGAGAAGAGGAAACGAATCAACTGGCGCTGGTCGGTGGGTTTGACTTTGCGGAAGGTGAAACCTGGGTCGAATCGGGGGATATTTTTATCGATACAGACCTGGGAACCGACTACTATGACTATGTGTTGGATTTGAACTTCCAAACATCCGGTTCCTACACCTATACGGTCTATCAAAACGATGGGTCCATGGCTTTCAATTTAACACATGGTGGTCCTTCGGGAGCAACACAGGGTCAACCATGGACCGTCCAAAGCGCCGGCACGGCTACCATTGTGCAGGGCTATGATAACCTTGCCTTTAATTACCTGAGCGGTATGACCGATGACGGAATCGGCGGCGGATTAACGGGAGGCTCCCACAATGGCGTCGTAGTCGATGTTTCTTTTCTCGGATCTGGTACGAATTTCACTTTATCCAATGCAATTGAATGTGGAAATGAATTTACGAGCGGTAGCGGCAGCACCGCCGCCGTTCCCGAACCGGCCACCATATTCCTCCTCGGTTCCGGGCTGTTAGGATTGTTCGGGTATAGAAAGAAATTCCGGAAATCCAAAAGTTAACAACTCCCCCCCCTCCTCAAACCCCAATTCAAAGATTGGATCTTTGAATTGGGGTTTTTTTGTGCTTCTAAACCTTTTAAGCGCAATTTATGGTCAGCCTATGGCATTAACAGCGGCGATATGCTACAATAAATGACATATGGCATGTTGTCTTTTCTGATGATAACCGATTGCTGACAATGGATGAAAAACCCACATACAATCAACTGGCCCAGCGCGTTCAGGAATTGGAACAGGAATCCCTGAAACGGGGGGAAGCCGGAAAACTATGGGGCGCATAAGGATCTGAAATGGATGCGAATGTGGTTTTTTCCGGCAACCTTCGTTTTTTGGGAATCCCGGATCTACTGCAATTAATTGCAACAACCAACAGCACCGGTATCCTGGAACTGACAAACCCTCACGCTCAGGGGCCGGCTTCCGTCACCTTTCTCCGGGGCAATCCCACACATGCCACATACGGTTCCCTGCTAGGTCTCGAGGCCCTCTATGCCCTGTTCGGCTGGGCAACCGGCCAATTTGAATTCAGACAAGAAAAAATTGACCCCGAAAAAACCATTCACAGGGGACAGATGGAGATCGTCCTCGACGGTCTTCGCATGCTGGATGAAGGCATGATCAAACGGCTGGGACCGGGATTGGAGGAAAAATATCAACCCGGCCGGGCGGAGGGTTTATCTCAACTCCCGCTAATCAAAAAACCCATCACCCATTACGCTTTTCTGGTTGAGGAAGAAGAATTCTCAAAGGGAACAACGATTATTGAAGAGGGAGAATTCGGCAACTGGATCTGGATGGTACTCCAGGGGACGGCGGAGATGTCCAAAAAAACCATCGCCGGACCTACAAAGATTTTGAGTGTCGGACAAGGCGCTTTCATCGGCAACATCTCATCCATGATGGCCATGGGACGGCGCCGCATTACCACATTCACCGCAACCGAAACCATACGCCTGGGTGTTCTCGACCTCGACCCCCTTTATGCGGAGTACTCCAGTCTTTCCGACGAATTCAGGAGCCTTCTTCTGAGTCTCGACAACCGCTTCAGGGAAATGACCGAAAGGCTTTCGGAAATTCACTCCGGGATTCACGTGAACGAAAAGTCCTTTTTCAGTTCAGAAGGAAAGCTCAGCGCAGGGAAACGGGTTGAGACCCCTTTCCTGATCTCAAAAGGGAATGCGACCATTGTTGAAGATATGAAAAACTATCCCTTTGCTTTCATCAACCTGGCCCCTGATGATTTTTTCGGCCCGCTTCCTTTCCTTGAAATGGGGCACGAACCCTTCTCCGCATCCGTTCACTTTTCTGAAGACCTGAAAGCCACCCCCCTCAACCCGGAAGTGCTGCAAAGCGAATATGATCAGCTGAGTGACACACTCAAAAACATGATTGAATTCTCCCTCAATTGCATCTCCATTGCCACCATGGCGGTTCGCCGGAACTGCCTGGAACGAATGAAGGGGAAGGGTCCTTAAATTGAGCTTTCGATTTTAGACTCCTTGATGTGTTGACATTGCAATTTTCCCGGAAATTTGAGAAGATGAAGGTCGTTTCTTCAAAATTGAACAGGCGCCAACCATGAAAAAACCGGTTCAAACAGCCATTTTCCTTTTGATCATGTTTTTCCTGACCCTTATGGCGGTTTCTGCGGAAGCGGAATCTCAAAAAATCAAGGAAATCTCCGCACCTGAAGTCAAAAACATGCTTGAAACCGGCCAGGCAGTCTTGGTTCATGTACTCTCCGCAACAGAATATGAAATGCAGCATATCCCAGACTCCATCAACGTCCCGATCATCCATATGAAAACCACCAACGCCCTGCCCCGGGATAAAGCCACCCCGTTGATTTTTTACTGTATGGGAAAAAGGTGACCCTACTCGGTTCGGGCTGCAAGGATTGCAGCCGAAAAGGGGTACCGCAACACCTATGTGTTTTCAGGGGGCATACCGGAATGGCGAAAATTTGACTATCCCATGGTGATTAACCCCACTTGGCAGAAAATAAAGGTCAAAAAAATCCCCCCCAAAGATCTTGCAAAATGTATGAACAGCGAAGACATTTTCATCCTTGATACACGGCCTTTGAATTTTACGAAAAACACATCATTTATCAAAGGCAGCGTCTTGTGCCCCCTGGTTTATCTTGCGGACCGATACCACGAAATTCCAAAGGGACAATCTATCATCATTACGGATTGGGCCATGAAACAATCCCCCGTGGCCGCCAAATTTCTCATCGCAAAGGGATACTCGGTAGTGGGTGTTCTCAAGGGTGGTATCGAACGCTGGGAGAGCGAAAAATTTCCTGTGGAAACGCGAAAGCCGCGGCCAAAGCTCATGCCGCTGTCTTCCCGGAATAAAGGACCCGCACACTAAAAAGCCTCTTCGATTAAGGCCTGAAAAGAATTTTATGCAGAAACCACCTCAAAGCACCCCGCCTCTCCCAAACCACCCTCGGAAAAGGGTCATAAGAAATATTTTTCTCCTGTTCGGGCTACTCATCACCGCCATCATCGGAAACACCCTGTTTGTCACTTATCAGGGGGGGGGAAGTGCCAGGCGACACCACTATGAAGATCTGAAAGCAAAGCTGAACATCGTCGCTGCACTCCAGAACAATGCGCTTGAAAAACTGAGCATCATCTCGGGAATTGTGAAAGAACAAAACCAGCAGTATTGTGATTTCCTGGATTATGACAACATTGCCGCCATCCGCTTCATGCTCAAGAGCCTTGCCACCATTCACAGTATCGATCTGGCATGCGTTTTTGATGAGGACGGCGACCTGCTGACATCCTATCCAAAAGCGGCGCATCATGCAGACGGCTACACGTCGATCCTCAACGATCAACGACAGCGTGTCAGCGTGGAAGCAATTCCGGGGCAGATTGTCAAGGCCCACCTGCCGGAAATGGCCGCATTCGTTCAAGCGGCGGAGGCACTGTGCTTCAAATCCGTCATTCCGCTACTGCATGATACGGGTGAAATTTACGGTTATGTGGTACTGATTAAGCTCATCAATGGTAACAAAACCCTGGCGCAGCAAATGGCCCGGATTGCTGAAGCAGAAGTGGTCTACTATGATCAAAATAAAAGGGTTGCGTTAACCAGTTTTGCCGATCCTTCCATCCCTTATCCGGATCGCGGCAGCCTTGAAGTCAATGGACAAGCCTATTTTGTTTCCCAGAGAAGAATCGCCGACTTCACAGGACAGTCCATCGGCACCCTGGTGGCAGCCATCAATAAAAAGCCCTTTGTAGCCCAACAGAAGCGGTTCCTTTTCAATAACCTGACACCTTTTTTCATCTCGATTGTCATTTGCTTTGCCTTGTTTTTCCTTCTCAAACGCAGGGTATTTGATAAGATCAGGACCCTGAGCGCCGCCCTAAGAAAGGTAACCGAAGGAGAAGGAGACCTGAGCATCAGGCTTGGGACAGCGCCCGAAAAAGATGCCGGGGAAAACCTTGCCCTCCCGGTCATTGATGAGGTGGGCCAGATGGGAATTGACTTTAACCTGATGATGGACAAGCTGGAAAGTACGCGAAAACAACTGATTGATGCCCGCAGAGAAGCCGAGCTGGCCAGCATATCCAAAAGCGAATTTCTGGCCAACATGAGCCATGAAATCAGGACCCCCATGAACGCCGTCATCGGCTTCAGCGACCTTCTTCTTGAAACCCCCCTCAACCATACCCAGATTGATTACGCCGATACGATCAAGAACAGCGGCGACGCATTACTTTCGTTGATCAACGATATCCTGGATTTTTCAAAGATCGAAGCGGGCGAAATGAACTTTGAGGAAACGGATTTTGATCCCGCGTCCCTGGTGCACAACGTCTGTGATCTCATCCACCCCAAGATCGATTCAAAACCCATAGAGCTGTTGTGTCGGGTAGAAGAAAATGTTCCGGATCTTGTCAGGGGCGACCCCGTACGATTTCAACAGGTTTTGACAAATCTCATGGACAACGCACCCAAATTTACGGATGCGGGTGAGATCGAATTATCCGTGGCAGTGGAAAAGGAAGAGGAACACCGAATAAAACTCCACGTGACCGTCAGGGATACCGGCATCGGCATCGGGGACGAAAAACAGATGAAGGTTTTTGCGCCCTTTCAGCAGGCAGACGGCTCAACCACCAGAAAGTACGGCGGTACCGGTTTAGGACTATCCATCTGCAGAAAAATATCCAATCTTATGGATGGTGACGTATGGGTAGAGCGAAATGACAACGAAAAAATCGAAACCACCGCGAAAGTCTCTGCGACCGGGACGGCTCGTGGCAGCGGAAGCACATTTCATTTTACCGCCTGGCTCAGGAAGGCCAAAAAGGACGTTCCACCCGAATCCCCCTCCACGGCGCTTTCCGGCAAAAAAGCGCTGGTTGTTGACGATAATCCTCGAAGTCTTGAATCATTGACCCTTATGCTACAGTCTGCTGGCATGGTGGTGGTTTCCCTCGACAAACCAACAGCCGTTTTACCGGAACTGGAAAAGGGATTAATTGACTGCGCACCGTTTTCAGTCTGCATTATCGACATTCACATGCCGAAAATGAACGGGCACGAACTTGCAGCAAAAATTCGTGAATCCAATGCATCCTTGAAAAACGGTCAAGCTCCTTTCAATGATATCGGGCTGATTGCCGTTTCATCCGCGATGGCCGGCAATTTGAAGGAATTTGAAAAGGCTGGTTTCGACGATTTTCTGAGGAAACCCATTCGCAAGACGAGGTTTTTTCAATCCATTGAAACTGTTCTGCAAAAAAGAAAGCAACGGTCCCTGAAACCTCAGAAATCCGTAACCCAAGGACAACAAAAGAAACTTACCGAATGCCATAAGACGGAGAATGCCGTTCGTGTTCTCATCGTTGAAGATAACCTGGTTAACCAGAAGCTGGCCAAAATGATGCTCGGTAAAGCCGGGTATCATGTTAATATCGCCAACAATGGAAAAGAAGCCGTTGAAATATATACCTCAAACCAAAAGGAATACGATATGGTCCTCATGGACATCCAGATGCCGGAAATGGATGGATTTGAAGCCACTGAAGCGATTCGACAATTTGAAACACAACATCACACCCTCAATGGACAAGTGAATCAGGAGGTAAAAACGAAAAACGAAGATCGATCATTCATTCAGAGGGTCCCCATCATCGCAATGACGGCTCACGCCATGAAAGGTGACAGGGAAAAGTGCCTTGAGGGGGGAATGGATGATTACATTGCAAAACCCATCAAAAGGAAAATCGTTATGGAGGTCCTTGAAAAATGGGCTCCGGCAGGATGCGGCACCTCAAACCAACAGCATAAGGAGACATAATGGATATCAAAGCGTTAGCGGATGATTTGGGCCTGGATGAAGACGAATACCTGGAGTTGGTGGAGCTCCTCGTGGATACGGGAATGGTTGATTTAAGCAACATGGAGTCGGCTGTCAAGGCGGGGGATGCGGATACCGCCGCCAGGGCGGCACACTCCATTAAGGGCGCTTCGGGGAATCTCGGCGTCATGGACATTTACGAACTGGCAAAAGCCATCGAAGCCGAACTTCGAAATAACAACCTGGCGGCCATCGAAGGTCAGCTGAAGGAAATCAGGGAAAAATTGGAAGTCCTGGGAAAGCTGGTGAAGGAATAGCGTTAGGTGTACAGGGGCAGATGCGCATCTGCAATATCCCGAAGCATGGGGTTTTTCAAATCCTTCGCTGAAAGAATCGGATTTTCCATGGGCCAGACAATACCAATGGTGTCATCCGCCCAGAAGACCCCATATTCGTCCCCGGGCGCGTAAAGGTCCGTACACTTATAAATCACATCAGCCGTTTCGCTCAAAACACAGAAACCGTGGGCAAACCCTTCGGGGATATACAGCTGGCGCTTATTTTTTTCCGAAAGCAGATCCCCGGTCCATCTTCCAAAACTGGGGGAACCCCGGCGAATGTCCACCGCCACATCGAAGATTTCCCCTTTCACCACATAGACCAGTTTTCCTTGAGGATTCTTAAGCTGGTAATGAAGTCCCCGCAGGGTACCACGCCGCGAATGGGAATGGTTATCCTGCAAAAACGGCCGTGAAATGCCGACCTCGGCATATTTTTGAAAATGGAAGGTTTCCATAAAAAACCCCCGATCATCCTCAAAGGCCATCGGTTCAATCAAAACCACATGGGGAATCGATTTTTCAGTAAACTTCAGGGTCATTTTTCTGCATGCCCTCACTTTCGATAATTTCCATCAGGTAACGGCCATAATCATTTTTGAGCATATCTTCGGCGACCGCCCTGATCTGATCCACATCGATATAGCCCAGGCGAAAGGCAATTTCTTCGATGCAGCCGATTTTCAACCCCTGCCGATCTTGAATCGATTTAACAAAATCCCCCGCCTGCTGCAGCGATTCATGGGTACCCGTATCAAGCCAGGCAAAACCACGTCCTAAGAGCTCTACCCGGAGAGCACCCCGCCTTAAATATGTCAGGTTGACATCGGTGATTTCCAGCTCTCCCCTGGGGGACGGCTTCAGGTTTTCAGCGATACCAACCACCTGGTTATCATAGAAATAGAGCCCGGGAACCGCATATTTTGATCTGGGGTTTTCCGGTTTTTCCTCAATACTGGTAACCTTTCCGTTTTCGTCAAAGTCCACCACCCCGTACCGCTCCGGGTCCCGTACCAGATAACCGAAAATAACCCCGCCCTTTTCAAGGGCCGCCGCTCTTTGAAGAATAGCGGACAGGTTGTGCCCATAAAAAATATTATCCCCCAGAACAAGGGCGACGTTGTCCCCTCCGATGAACTCTTTTCCAATGACAAACGCTTGGGCCAGCCCTTCGGGTCTGGGTTGCTCCCGATATGAAAGGGAAAGTCCGATTTGGTCGCCGTTACCCAGAAGCTCCCTGAACCTGGGCAAATCTTCAGGGGTTGAAATAACCAATATTTCCCGAATGCCCGCCAGCATCAGGACGGAGAGCGGATAATAAATCATGGGTTTGTCATAAACCGGCATCAACTGCTTGCTGACCACACGGGTGATGGGATAAAGGCGCGTCCCGGACCCACCGGCGAGAATAATTCCTTTCATTTCAGGCACCTTTCCTTTCTTGTTACTGAACCACAAACCATGGATTCAACAGGTTTTCCCGGTTGTACATGAGCGGCTCATGGGTCTCCCATACCGTCACACTTCGCCCTGCCCCTTCGGCAATGCCCTGCCCTGCGGCGGTATCCCATTCCATGGTGGGCCCCAGTCTCGGATAAATATCCGCAGCCCCTTCCGCCACACGACATATCTTCAAAGAACTGCCCGCCGATATAAATTCAACGGAATCAACTTCTCTTCGTTTTTTTTCAACAAACGCTTCCAGCTCAGGGGTGGCATGGGAACGGGAACCCATAATCACGTAGGCGGAACGGGAAACCGTCAACGGCAGTTTTTCACACTGTTTGATCAATTCACCCAAATCATCGGGAAGTTCTTCCATTTCGCGAGTACAGCCATAAGCACCCAGATCCCGACCGCCAAAATAGAGCCGTTTCAAAACAGGAGCATAGATCACACCAAAAACAGGGTTTCCTTCCCCAATAAGGGCGATATTGACCGTAAATTCGCCGTTTCGCTTGATGAACTCCTTGGTGCCGTCCAGAGGATCCACGATCCACAGCCGTGCCCATTCCTTTCGTTCACCGTAGGGAATATCACGTCCTTCCTCGCTGAGAACAGGAATAGGGGTGGGTTCCAATGCATCCACAATGATCTGGTGGGCTTTCCGGTCCGCATCCGTCAGCGGTGAATCATCGGACTTCATATCCACATTGAAATCGGCCCGTGAATATACATCCATAATGGCCGAAGCCGCCATCATGGACGCACGAACGGCGATCAGCAGATATTGCTTCAATTGTTTATCATCCACGACCATCCTCCTTTTGGGTTTTTTGACGCGCCCGGCATTCCCTTGACAACAACCCGACATTAACCAATAATAATTTGTTGATTGAAGGTCAGTCTGTTTTAGCAACGCATTATGGTCCCGAACCTTATATTAGTCAAGATCCAAGACGCCATCATTGGGGGGAAAACATGATGGATAAAACCGTCACAACCACAATTGATGAAGAACGCTGTAACGGATGCGGCCTGTGTGTGACGATCTGCCCGTCCGAGACCATCACCATGAAAGGGAAAAAAGCCGTGGTCACCGGGATTGAATCCCTTAATTGCGGTCATTGCATGGCCGTTTGCCCCACCGGCGCGGTGCAGGTGGGGTCACTTGATCCCGCCTTATCCACCTTCAAGACCTTTGAAGCCAAATCCGCGTGGCTCCCTTTCGGAAATGGAAACATCCGGGAGCTGGTCAACCTCATGCAATCCAAGCGTTCCTGCAGAAACTACC
This sequence comes from uncultured Desulfobacteraceae bacterium, assembly GCA_964412835.1. Lineage (GTDB taxonomy): Bacteria > Desulfobacterota > DSM-4660 > Desulfatiglandales > Desulfatiglandaceae > NaphS2. The sequence goes on from CAYPQJ010000019.1 coordinate 17,268, forward strand.
AGGCGAAACCGGTGCCAACGGACATACTGGATGACCTGGTGAAAATCGGGATTTCGGCCCCCTCCGGAACCAACTCGCAGCAATGGACTTTTACCATACTCCCCGATCGACTTGCCGTTCTGCAGCTGGCCCAATGGGTCGGCGATTTCTTCCGCAAAATGAACCGAAACGCTGAAAATGTCCTTCTCAGGAAAGGATTGGCGCTATTGGGCAAATCGGAATTGGAACAGTATTTCCAGAACTACTACGAAAAAATCCGAGATGGGCTCGAATTATGGGAAAAGGAAGGTAAAGATTTGTTGTTTCACGGAGCACCGGCCGCCATTGTTGTGGGTTCCAAAAAAGAGGCCTCCTGCCCGGCCGAAGATGCCCTTCTGGCCACCCAGAACATACTGCTTTCCGCCCACGTTTCAGGTCTCGGGACCTGCCTCATCGGGTTTGCCATTGAAGCCATGAAAAGGGATCGGCGTATCCTTAAAGGGATCGGCATGCCTGAGGATGAGTCGGCCTATGCCGTCGTCGCACTGGGCTATCCCAATGAAAAATACCAGCGTATCACCGGCAGAAAGCGGGCACTGGTTCGGTACTTTTCCCCGTAGCAGACCAAAAACCAATTTTATCTCAACCCACCATCACCAGACCGGCAACCCAGGACATGACTTCTCCATGGTAACCGGCCTGGGCGGGGGTAAGGCTCTTGTCCGCAGGGATCCCGGCCTTTTGCATCAACTTTAACACGTTAATACCGAATCCGGACATGGAAGGGCGTGCGGATTGGGGATTTCGGCATTCCCCTTGTGCTGAAAGTACCCGGCATTCGGCATGTTCCCAGCAAAAAATTTTCTTGCATGACCCACCGGCGAAAGCCTTTGATCCAGCATATCCCATGCGGACGGCTTCCTGCTCCACGCTGGCGACAATTTCATGAAGCAGTCCCATAACTTCTCTGCGCTCATTTGAAAACATGACCGATGAAGGGATATCGATCCGAACAACCACGCCATAACGCAGCTTCTCGATCAATTCTCGAAAGCCTGACGGTCCCGAAACATGGGGTGGACAACTTGGGGAAAGCCCGTAGGCATCGCATCTAATTTCCCGACAAACATTTGCCAGGTGGTCCTCAATCGGCACTTGTGACGCATTTACAATACCCACCTCACTGGCGCCCAATCGACGGGCCAGTTGGATCAGTTCATTTAGTTCCTGCGCGGAAGTCTCATTTTGCGTTGCCGACTTATCGGGCATTTCATTCATAAGGCGGTCGTTCTTTTCCATTTACAAAACCTTTCCTGAAGCCGATAATCAAACATGAAAGTCAAAGTGGAAAGCATTATTTGGCATTTTACACGATGATGGAGGCGATATGAAGCATGAAGAAGGGTTTCTGAACGAAAACAGCGATGAGCATATCTATTATCAATGCTGGCTTCCGGAAGGTGATGTGAAAGCCGCATTGCTCGTGGTGCACGGTCTCGCCGAACACTGCGGACGATATATGAATCTGGTGAACCGGTTTGTACCGCTTGGTTACGGGATCTACGCATTTGATCTCCCGGGGCACGGGAAATCCCATGGTAAAAGGGTTTACATAAACCGCTTTGAGGATTACACCCAAACACTCGCCACTTTCCTTGAAAAAGTTATAGCCCTGAACCACGAAGCGCCTCTCTTCCTGGTGGGGCACAGCATGGGAAGCCTGGTGAGCGCCGTTTTTTTGAGCCATCACCAGGAAGGATTAACCGGAGCTATCCTTTCCGGGCCCGGTGTCGTCAAGGTTCCTGACAGCATTTCATCCGCCACCATATTCGCCGGCAAAATCTTTTCGGTATTGCTGCCCAAAATCGGGCTCATCGGGCTGGATGTGAATGGGGTAAGCCGCGATCCGTCGGTGGTAAGGGCTTATGTGGAGGACCCCCTTGTCCATACGGGGAAAACAACGGCCCGACTGGCAGCGGAAATCCTGCGGTCCATGCAGCGTATTCCCGAAATTGCCGCCCAAATCACCCTGCCGATCCTGCTGATTCAGGGTGGTGCGGACCGACTGGTGGACCCGGAGGGGGCTAGAATGCTTTTTGAAACGGTTCAATCGTCGGATAAAACCATCAAAATCTATGAGGGGTTGTATCACGAGATATTTAATGAGCCTGAGCGGGATCAGGTGCTGGGCGATATGGAGGGCTGGCTGGAGTCCCATCTCCAGAACTCTTAATTATTTCATATATATATGATGCTTCAAATTTTTATCACGCAAAGCCGCAAAGATGCAAAGATTTCAAAAATATCTTTGATTTGTCTTTCTTGGCGGCTTTGCGCCTTTGCGTGAGACCATAAAGGAGGCTCCCTTTGCAACACACATTTGACGCCATCATCGTGGGTTCGGGCGGCTCCGGTCTTTATGCAGCCCTGGAAGTCAGCGGGCAAGCCAAGACCGCCGTCCTCTCCAAAGTCTACCCGGTCCGCAGCCACACGGGGGCGGCCCAGGGAGGCATCAGCGCGGCGCTTGGCAATGTGGAAGAAGACGATCCCCAATGGCATGCCTTTGACACGGTCAAGGGGGGCGATTACCTGGTGGACCAGCAGGCGGCCCTGCTCATGGCCGAGGAAGCCGTTCAGGCGGTCTATGATCTTGAAAATCGGGGACTCCCTTTCAACCGCACACCGGACGGCCGCATCGATCAACGCCGGTTCGGGGGACATACTCGGAATTTTGGTGAAGCCCCCGTGCGGAGGGCCTGCTATGCAGCGGACCGGACCGGACACATGATCCTTCAGACCCTGTACCAGCAGTGCATCAAGAACGGGGTCCATTTTTACGATGAGTACCAGGCCCTGGACCTGGTATTGGAAGGTAAACGATGCGCCGGTGTGGTGGCCCTTGAATTGTCAACCGGCGAAATTCATACCTTTCAAGCCAAAACCGTGCTGTTTGCCACGGGCGGGTTCGGCCGCATGTTCAAAATCACCTCCAATGCCTATGCCAACACGGGGGATGGACCGGCCATCTGTGCCAGGCGGGGCATTCCGCTTCAGGACATGGAGTTTTTCCAGTTTCATCCCACCGGCATCAAGGGTCTGGGGATCCTCATCTCCGAGGCGGTTCGGGGCGAAGGGGGAATCCTGAGGAACAGCCATGAAGAACAATTCATGGCCCGGTACGCTCCCACATTGATGGACCTGGCGCCACGGGACATGGTGTCCCGGGCCATCATGACGGAGATCAGCGCCGGCTTGGGCATTCGCGGGGACCGCAAAATCGACGACTATGTTCACCTGGACGCCACCCACCTGGGAAAAGAGACCCTTCAAAGCAAACTGCCTGACATTACGGATTTCTGCCGGACGTACTTAGGCGTCGATCCGGCGGAAAGTCCTATTCCCGTTCTGCCAACCGCCCATTACGGCATGGGCGGCATCCCCACTGATAATCGTGGCCAGGTTATATGCGACAACAAAGGCACTTTGATAGAAGGGCTTTATGCGGTGGGAGAATGCGCCTGCGTATCCGTACATGGTGCCAACCGTCTTGGCACCAACAGCCTGCTGGACCTGGTGGTGTTCGGGCGGCGGGCAGGCCGTCACATGGCCGATTTCGTCAATCATGCGGACCAGGTCCCTGTTCCGGCGGATGCGGCCGATTTTGCCCGCCAGTGGATCTCCCGGCTGACGGACAAAAAAAAGGGTCCCCATGGGGGTCTGATCCTGGAAAAAATGCAGACCGCCATGATGGAAAATATCGGTGTCTACCGCAATGAAGCCGATATGGCTAAAACGGTGAAGCAACTGGAAACCCTTCGGGAACAATACGGGTTGGTACGTGCTCAGGATCGAGGCACATCTTTCAACACGGATCTTCTGGAACTCATCGAACTGGGAAACCTTGCTGATTTGGCGTTCATCACAGCCGTCTCAGCCCTCAATCGGCAGGAAAGCCGCGGGGCGCATTCAAGAGAAGATTACCCGGAACGCGACGACCCCAACTGGCTCAAGCACACCCTGGCCACCCTGGAGGGAAACCGGGTAAAGCTTGATTACAAAGAGGTGGATGTTTCCATCTGGACCCCCAAACCCCGGAAATATTGAGGAAAATATGATGAACATCACCCTCAGAATCAGACGGTTTAACCCGGAGACCCATGATGAACCCCGTTACCAGGACTTTGTTGTAGCAGTAGAACCCAACGAACGGATCCTGGATGCCCTCATGCGCATCAAGCGGTTTCAGGACGGAACGTTAGGGTTTCGAAAGAGCTGCGCCCACGGGGTCTGTGGATCAGATGCCATGCGCATCGATGGCAAAGACCGGCTTGCCTGCAAAACGCTGGTGAGGGACGTGGCCGCAAAAGGGGGAGAAACCATTCTAATAGAACCGCTGCGGCATCTTCCGGTGCAACGGGACCTGATTGTAGACCAGACCACCTTTTTCAAACGCTATCGTTCAGTAAAACCATTTCTCATCAATGAGGAAACGCCAAAGGAACGAGAAAGGCTTCAATCCCCGAAAGAGCGGATGGCCTTTGACGATGCCACCAACTGCATCCTCTGCTCCGCCTGTTTTTCCGCCTGCCCCGTCCTGGAAGAAAACCCGGCGTTTCTGGGGCCCTCAGCGATTGTTCAAGCCTTTCGTTTCCTGGGAGACAGCCGGGACCAGGGGTTCGAGGAACGTCTACCGGTACTGGATGCGCCGGACGGCGTATGGCCCTGTCAAAACCACTTTGAATGCACCCGGGCCTGCCCCCGGTCCATCAAAATCACCAAACGGATCAACGAAACCAAACGGATGATTCAGACATACAAAGAGGGGTCCAGGTGCCCATGAAAAAATTTGTTTTCAGTCCCAAACTGGGCTGGTCCGTCAGTCGATACAACTTGTTTGAAACCTGCAAGCGTCAATACTATTACAACTACTACGCCAAGTACGACCCCGAATACCCCACCAAAAAAATCCTGGCACTGAAAAAGATGACCTCCATCCCCCTGGAAATCGGAAACATCGTTCACGATGTCAACAAAACGTTGCTTGAAAGGCTGCAGAAAACCGCAAAAGAGATCGACAAAGCGCGTTTTCACGATTATGCCCGAAAAATGACCGAAGAATATGTCCGCACAAAAACCTTTCAGGAGGTCTATTACGGCCGGATGAAATCCGTTGTCCCGAGTGACCTTTTTAACAAGGTCCGAATCTCCCTGAACAATCTATTAAACAGTGACCGTTTTACCTGGTTGATTGATCATGCAGTGCTCAAAAAAGATGAATGGCTTATCGAACCCCCGGGATATGGAGAAACCCGAATCGGCGGCATGAAGGCCTATTGCAAGGTGGATTTTCTCTTCCCGGTAAACGATCGGCTCTTCATCATGGATTGGAAAACGGGAAAGGCCGATTTGAAGAAACATCGAAGGCAAATGGTAGGGTACGCCGCCTGGGCCTCGTACCACTTTGAAAAAGATCCGGCCGGAATTTCTCCCATCGTCGCCTACCTTCATCCCCATTACAAAGAAATTGACATCACGGTAAGATCATCCGACATTGAGGCATTCGCCAGGCAGATCAGAAAAGAAACAGCCCATATGAATGAATTCTGTCAGAACGTTCAGAAAAATATTCCAAAAGATAAAAAGCTTTTTATCCCCACAAAAAGCAAACTCTGCAACTACTGCAACTTCAAGATCCTTTGTGATTGAACGGTTCATACTATTGGCTGTCGATTTTATAGTATGATCCCGACAGTTTTTTGTCAAATTTGAAGGATTCATTAAAAATTTCAAGCAGTTTAATGTTCTGTTTCCCGATCATAATGCAGTTCCCCACAATGGCATAGAAGAGAATGCTGAGGCGTGTTTTGGAGGTGTCGGTCCTGATCCTTTCGATCTGATTCTGGTTGAATTGATCCGCCAGTTTCCTCATGTAAAGGTACTGTTCCACAATATTCTGGTAGTCCACGATTTCCTTTTGGTTAAAAGAGGTTTCCGCCTTTAAAATGATATCAAGGATACAGATCTTGATCTTTTTGAGCTCCTCAACTTGAACATCCAGAAGCCCTTTGTGTTTGTTGCCGATATGGTTGTAGGAACGCACCACAATATCGCGGTAACCATCGGATATTTTCTGAAGACGTCTGATGGTCTGAGCGTACTTGTACGATATCTCAGAATCCCCTTTGTTTTGCAGACGCAATACTTTGAAGATGTTGGCCATGATGATGTTGGTCCACAGTTGAACCTGTTTAACCTTTTTTCGCTGCTTTTTCAGTTCATCCACATTCTGCTCAATAAGCGCGTCAAAGGTGAGATCAAAAGATTCCCGAACCGCGTCCAAAAGATGGGCCAGATGCTCAAATGTACTGGAAATGGCCATGTGGGCATCATTGATCTTCTTCAGGTTAAAAACCCGCTCCTCTTCTTTATCCTTCTCACGCCCTTTGTGCTTTCTCTGATTATTCCAAATGATCAGACCCGCAAGTAACATGAGGCCTAAAACACCGGGCACCTTGAAATAGTGGATCGCGCCGGCGAAAGCAAAGGAAACCGCAAAGGCGATGAAAGCCGTCATAAACCAGCCGCCGATCACCGTCAACACCCCGGTAACCCTATAGACAGCCGTTTCCCTGCCCCAGGCCTGATCGGAAAAAGAAGCACCCATGGCCACCATGAACGTCACATAGGTTGTTGACAGGGGTAGCTTCATGGAGGTGGCAAAGGAGACCACGGCGCCGGCAACCATGAGGTTCACCGATGCGCGGACAAGGTCAAAGGAAGGCTTCGGGCCTTGAAATGCAATTCTCTCGGCGCGGTGGGGATCCATCCGTCTGCCAATGGTTTTCCTCAGATTGTGAGGGACCACCGACGTAACGGATTTAAAGAATGAATCCACCATCCTCACAATGGTCCGGGAAAGCCAGATGGACTCGAATCGCTCAGTGGTCTCGTTCTGATGTCCCAGGCTGATCTCCGTCTCGGTGACGGTGCGGGCCTTTTTGCTCAACCAAAGGGTTACGACCATAATGATACCTGCAATCAGCAGGATTCCCGTCTGGGATTGCACCTTTTGGCTCAAGGCACTCATGGTAATGGTCAGGGGGTCTCCTGCTGCCATGGCGGTCTTGTAGGCGCTTAATCCCGCCAGGGGAACACCGATAAAATTGACCAGGTCATTGGCGGCAAAGGCCATGGCCAGCGCAAAGGTACCCACCAGCACGATGGGTTTGAAAATATTGACCCGGAAAAGCGAAATGGCGATTTGTAAAATGATTGCTGAAACAACAAAAATACCCGCCAGAATGAGCAGGGAATTAGATTTGACCCATTGGACCGCCTCAGGGGTCATAAAGGAAGCGCCCTTGGCACCTTTGATCAGGATGAAGAACGTAATGGTTGCCATGGCAACCCCGCCCCAAAGGGACCCATAACGTTTGATTTTTTTTTGGTAGTCGAAGGTAAATATCAACCGGGTGAAGAATTGAACAATGGCACCGCAACAAAAAGCTACCACAATGGAAAGAAGAATGCCGAAAACGATCATCATGGCCTTCCCCGTATTGATGTATTCACCGAGCGCCATGGCACCGCCTTCGGCCTGCATGATTTTGATGGCGGAGGCAGCCACGGCAGCGCCCAGGAGTTCAAACACAATGGAGACGGTGGTGGAGGTGGGCAGGCCATAGGTGTTAAAGAGATCCAGAAGAAGGATATCCGTGAGCATGACGGCCAGGAAGATGGTGATGAGCTCCGGCATGGTAAAAAACTGGGGGTGGAAGATCCCTTTACGTGCCACTTCCATCATTCCGCTTGAGAAGGTCACCCCTGAAAGGATACCCAGGCTTGCGATGATCATGATCACAAAAAAGGGTGCCACACGTGAACCGATGGAAGAATTCAGGAAATTAACGGCATCATTGGTAACCCCCACCACCAGATCGAAAACAGCAAAGAGCAAGAGAATAACGACGGCAATCAAGAAAATTTCGGTCCCCATAGTGATTTCCTCAAAAGCAAAAAGCGGTAGATCCGTTTGTTGCCGAATTATGGCATTTTTAATCAAGCATTAACAAGACCCATTGTCTTGACGGCAGTATGGAGAATTCCGGATTGTGTGTCAATGGTGCAGTGGAATTTTCATGTAACGTCCATGCTTTTCATTATGGTCATTAATCTCCGGATCCAGATAATCACTAAAAAGGCGAGCAAGGTCCTTGATGTAAAAGATTGAAACGGGTACTATTTGTTGTTTCCGGCGTTCGCTGAAAATGCGGTGTATTTACCTGGCCATCCTTCATGAAACAACCCAGTCCGGAAACGGTTTCTTGAAATGGTAAGACGTCATGGCCAGAAGGCATTCCTGACAACGGTGTTGGACATTTCCGGCTACATCCGGAAAGTCATTGCTCATCACGGAGTGCATTTCAGTGCTGGACCAAACCTAAGAGAGGAACACCATGAGAAACCACAACATATGGGACACATTTGTCACCATCTGGAATTATGCTCTCTGGAAAGTCGGCCATGAAGGCGTAACCGTGGGCCATTGCATTATGGCGATCATCGTAATGATCGTGGGTTTCCACGTTGCGCGACACATCCAGGGGCGCCTTCGCAAACGGCTTGAGAAGAAACGGAATTTAGACTCAAGCGGAAAGCTGGCCCTGGAGAGGATCACCTTTGCCATCATGATAACGGTTATCCTGTATACGACGCTGGCCATATTGAGAATCCCGCTGACGGTCTTTCACTTTGCCGTAGGCGGGCTGATGATTGGTGTCGGTTTTGGCGCGAGGGAACTTTTCAGCAACCTGATCAGCGGCATCATTCTCATGGTGGAACGCCCGGTTAAAATTGATGATGTGGTAGAGGTGGAAAACGAAATCGGCAGGGTCTTCAATATCGGCCTTCGGAGCTTTCAGATTCACACCGAGAACAATATCGACATCATGCTGCCCAATAGTGTGGTGCTGAATGAAAAACTGGTAAACTGGACGAAGAATGATCACATGGTCCTGACCAAGGTTTCCATCGGTATTGCCTACGAGTCCGACATTCATAAATCGACGGAGCTGATGATTCAGGCAGTCGCAAACATCAATGGCGTCTTAAAGGAACCGGCGCCTTTCGTGCTGTTTAAAGAACATGGCGACAGCACGCTCAACTTCGACGTTTATTTTGCGGTAAATGTAATTAACAAAATGGAGCGGTGGGTCTTTGAGAGCCAGGCAAACTACAGCCTCAACGACACCTTGAGGGCTGCCGGCGTTGATATTGCGTTTCCGCAGCTGGATGTGCATATGAAAGGGGGCGCAATCAGTCAACCGGAGGCACGATCCCTTGCATCTGATAAAACAACGCGTTGAAATTGGCAAAATTTAAAAAAACAACGCGTTGTTTTATGAAGAAACCTTGCAAAAGGTCCACGTTAAGCCCCCATGGCCTTCCATAGCACCTTTTCCAGATCCGATTCCCGGTAGGGTTTGGGCAGGGCACCACAAAAGCCGTACTCCGCAAAGTGCCCCAGGACCGGGTCATCAAAATAGCCGATGCAGACGATGGCCCGGACATGCGGGGCCATGCGCCGCAATAATTTGATGGCTTCCAAACCGGTTGCCGCAATCCCCGTTACCTGAAAGCCATTATTCTCCAGAAGCTCCTCCAGCAGGATTGCAGTGGTCATTTCGTCTTCAACGACAAGGATCTCCTGCATATTTCCCATATATAAAGAAAACGCACATTTCTAAAAAAAATTCCATATTTTATACAAATTATTTTTTTTATAATTTGGGGAACATGGCAGGTCGACCATTGTTTTTCAAGGGGGTTACTGAAAAGGTCCCAAAAAGAGAGTGACGGCGGAAAGCGTCTGTGGTAGATTCTCGATTTATGGTTTCCTAAAATCCAGACCCCATAAAGGGACCACCCGGGAAGGTACGGTTCCCCATTATCGCTCATGACTGAAATTCTCGTTATTATCGCCATCGCCCTGGCAATCTTCATGCTCCCCAGATTGACCGGCAAACGGATTGAAAAAGGCGGCCCGCAAGCCGGTATTATTTCAAAAATGACCGGCTGGGCACGCATGGCAGTCATGGCCTCCATTTTGTGGCCGACCGTCATGGCCTTTTTCATCAAGCCCTGGAATAACCAGTGGCCCATGTTTTTTTATGTGGGCATGGCTCCGGTGATGCTCTTGTGGGGCGTTTTCTGGGTGCTTTCGGGTTTTCGTAAAGGGGGAAGAAACCGCTAACGCCATGGAGACCATTCATGCGTATGACCATCGCCAAGAAGCTCTGGCTGAGTTTTGGAATCCTTATCCTTGTTCTGGGTGTATCAGGATCAATCTCCTACCTGCAGATACGGAAACTGAATCAGGCGTTGGAACAATTCCTTTCCATCCAGGAACCCCTTGAAGACGCCCTTTTGGAAATGGAAGTCAATATCGGTGAATCGGCCATTTCCATCTTCTCCTTTGTCCGCGACGGCAACCGGGTCCATATTGAAAACCTGCATCAATTCCAGAAAATTTTCGAAGCATTTCTCAAAAACTTCAACACCCTCGCCATAACGGCGTCTGAAAAAAAATTCGGCCGGAAAGCGAGCATCTTCTTTTCAAAACATCAGACATTATCCGGACGGATTATCAATCTGGCGGAAGCCAGAAAACATGCGCAGGAAAAGTTCACACAACTGGCGGACCGAATGAACATCATGATCGACCAAAACCTTTCGTCTTTGCAGGGCGAGAGCACCTCAGCCCCATCGATTAAAAGAGAAGCCGCCCTGTTCATGAAAATCTCCTTTCACCGGATCTTTTCAGCCGTTGAAAACTATGTGATCCAGCCGGAACCAGCTCTGAAAACTGAAATTTCAAAGGCGGAAGGCGCATTTCTGAAATGGAAAAATATCTACGCTGAATCCGGCATGTCCCGGTCGACCAAAGCTTCTCTAAATGAATTAGACCGAAAATATAAGCGAACCTTGGCCTCGGGGAAAGAAATCATCCGCATAGCGGATCAGTTGCGGCATAAAATAGAAAGATTCGAAAAAGGTCTTCTGAGAATCAGACGCCTACTAAATGAAGAGATTCAACCCCTGATTCGACAAGACACGGAAAAAACCGCTGAAAATGCCATTCACCATGGCGCCGTCGCCCTCTCCGTCACCCTCGGCATGACCCTCTTTGTACTCCTGGCCATGGGTGTGGCCACATGGTTCACCACCCGGGGGATCATCCGGTCCGTCAGGCAGTTGAAAGAAGGTTCCGAAACGTTCGGCCGGGGAAATCTGGACCATAGGATAGAGCCCACGGCGGATGACGAATTAAAGGATGTGGCAAAGGCCTTCAATCAAATGGCGGAAAAGCGAAAAACCGCGGAACAACAGGTTCGTGCCAGTGCGGACAAAATCAAACTCTTTTCCTATTCCATTTCACACGATCTCAAAAGCCCGGCCATGGGCATCCATGGCCTGGCCATGCTGCTTCAAAAACAATCGGAACATCTGCTGGATGACAAAGGGAAACGAACCTGTGACCAGATTATCAAAACCTCGGCGCTGATTGAAGAACTGGTCAACCACATCAATGCCTTCATTTCAACCCGGGAAGCACCCCTTTCCCTCGAAAAAATCCCAATGGATGCGGTGATGGAGGTCATAAAGGACGAAGTGTCGGAGCGGCTGGAAACGGGGGGGATAGAATGGGCGCAACCGGAGCACCTGCCCGAAATCAAGGCGGACCGGGTGTCCATGATCCGGGTGATTCGAAACCTGGTGGACAATGCCATAAAATATGGTGGAGAGGGATTGTCCCGGATTGTGTTCGGTCATGATGAAACCGAAACCCATCACATTTTTTCGGTGTCCGACGACGGCGTAGGGCTCAAAAAAGAAGACCTGGAAGGAATCTTTGAGGCTTTCAAACGGAAGGAGAGCGCCCGGGGAACCCAGGGGACGGGCCTGGGGCTAGCCATTGTCAAAGAGATTATGGCGCGTCACGGGGGAGATGCGTGGGTGGAACCGGGGGTTGATCGAGGGATTACGTTCTATCTTTCCATATCGAAAGACCTGTAAATTTGTTCAGTCTCACCCCACCAGACAGGGTTGTCGGCAGGCCAAGGTTTCGTCCAGCCGTTCCACCCTGCACCGTTTTGGGGCCCCCCGTAGAAGTTCAGGGGATTCCGCGGCTTCCGTGGCCACAATTCGAAATGCCTCGATAAACCGGTCGATCTCCTCCAACGATTCCGTTTCAGTGGGCTCGATCATGATGGCCCCATCCACCACCAACGGAAAATAAATGGTTGGCGGATGAAACCCGAAATCCATTAGGCGTTTGGCCATATCCAGGGTGGTAATCTTTTGTTCCCGTTGAATTTTGTCGGAAAAAACACACTCATGCATGCAGGGTCTGTCATAGGGAAGGTGAAAAGCCGATTTCAGTTTTTCCTTGATATAGTTTGCATTCAGGACCGCCAGCCGGCTGCTTTTCATAAGACCCGCGGCGCCCAAGGAAAGAATATAAGCGTACGCCTTGATCATAACACCGAAATTACCGAAAAATGAATGGAGCCTTCCTAACGATTGGGGAAAATCTTCGGAAAGGGAATAAATGCCATTTCCTTCTAATATCCGTGGAACCGGCAGGAAGGGCACCAGATGATTCGCCACGCATACAGGCCCGGAACCCGGACCGCCGCCGCCGTGAGGGGCTGAAAAGGTCTTGTGAAGATTCAGGTGCAGCACATCCACGCCGCTCCGGCCCATATGCACCATCCCCATGATGGCATTCATATTGGCCCCGTCGCAATAGACCTGCCCACCTTTCCCATGGACAATATCCGAAATGGCTTTGATATGGGCTTCAAAGAGCCCCAGGGTGTTGGGGTTGGTGATCATGATGCCGGCCGTATCCTCATCCATCACCTCGGAAATTGCTTCAGGCGTCAGAATTCCCTGGTCGCCTGACTTCACACGAACCGGACGATACCCGCACAGGGCCGCACTGGCGGGATTGGTGCCATGGGCCGTATCCGGGATGATGATCTTGTTCCGCGTCACATTGCGACTTTTGAGATAAGCATGGATCAACAACATGCCGGCCAGTTCCCCTTGAGCGCCGGCCGCCGGCTGAAGGCTGACCGCATCCATTCCGGTAATCTCGGCCAGAAACCGCTCCAGCTCAAGCATCAGCCCCAGGGCGCCCTGGGTCATATCCGCCGGCAGCATGGGGTGCAATCCTGCAAACCCTTTCAACTGGCTGCATTTTTCATTGATCTTGGGGTTGTACTTCATGGTGCAGGATCCTAAGGGGTACATTCCCGTATCCACGCCGAAATTCCACTGGCTGAGCCGGGTGTAATGCCTGACCACCCCCATCTCGTTCAAATCGGGAAAATCGGGACCGTCCCCCGCAAGGCCATCATCCAAGGGAAAAGGCTCAACATCACGACGCGGCATGGAAAAACCGGTTCGCCCCGGCTTTCCCATTTCCCAGAGCAAGGGTTCATCCAGGTTCAGACCGGTGGGGGCCAGGGGCTTGTTCATGATAGAACCTCCTTTACAAATGCATCCATATCCGCTCTGCTTCGGGTCTCCGTGACACAGAGGAGATAGTGATGTTTCAGTTCGGGATACCATGTGGAAAGGGGCAACCCGGCCACCATATTTTTTTTGAGAAGCCTGTTGTAGGTGAGTTCAAAATCGGGCGGAAATTCGACCACGAATTCATTAAAACATGGGGTATCAAAACGGATTCGAAACCCCGCCTGCCGCAAAGACTCTCTGAGATAAGCAGCCTTATCGTAATTGAGTCTGGCCAGTTCCCTGATGCCCGTCCGCCCCAGGGATGCCATATACATGGCCGCGCTGAGGGCACAAAGGCTGCTATTGGTACAGATATTGCTCGTTGCCTTCTCACGGCGGATATGCTGTTCCCGGGTGGCCAGGGTCAAAACAAAACCGCGCCGCCCCTGCTTGTCTAAGGTCTGCCCCACCAGACGACCGGGCATATTGCGCATATATTGGCGCTTGCAGGCAAACATTCCCAACCCCGGCCCCCCGAACCACCGGGGAATGCCGAGGCTCTGCCCTTCTCCACACACAATATGGGCGCCCTGAAGCCCCGGGTTCTTAAGGATGCCGTAGGCCAAAGGCTCCGTAAAAGCCGTGATAAAGAGAACATCGTTTTCTCGACACATATTCCCCAGAGCGGCGAGATCTTCAATGCATCCAAAGAAATTGGGGGACTGAACAGCCACTGCGGCCAGATCTTCCACGTCTTGCAAACCGGATATGTCGGTTCTACCATTTTCAAGACAGGGCAATAGAACGATTTCCAATCCCGCCGGATCCAAATATGTTTGAACCACCTGCCGATAATGGGGATGAATTACCCCGGACAGCGCCACCTTTTTTTTTCGGGTAATGCGCATGGCCATGAGCAGGGCCTCCGCCAGGGCCGAAGCGCCATCGTAAAGGGACGCGTTGGCCACCTCAAGGCCCAGGAGTCGCGCGGTGAGGGTCTGGTATTCATAGATCGCCTGGAGGGTTCCCTGGCTCATTTCCGGCTGATAGGGCGTATAGGCGGTGGTAAACTCCGAGCGTCCCAGAAGGTAGTTGATGGATTCAGGAATAAAATGCTCATAACGACCTGCCCCGATAAATACCATGGGGGCACCATCGTCATGACCATGGGTTGTACTTTTCCCTGAAAGGGTCGCCATATGGTCATCCAGCTCCCATTCCGTCAGGGGTTCCGGAAGATCCGGGGCGCTCCGGCGGCGACATTCATCCGGAACCGTGGAAAAAAGATCGTCCATGCTCTCAACCCCCACCACTTGCAGCATGGCCGCCATATCCTCCGGGGTATGGGGTAAATAACGCATGGACTAGGAGCCTTTCAGCATTTTGAGATAGGCGTGCTTGTCCAGGATGGTCTCCAGCTGTGACACATCCTCGGGTTTGATCTCAATGATCCATCCGTCAGCATAAGGGCTCTGGTTCAATAATTCGGGGGCATCTTCAAGGGCCTGGTTCGTCTGGATGACCTCCCCGCCTATGGGCATGTAGAGCTCTGCAACGGCCTTGACCGATTCCACAGTCCCGAACTCATCCCCTTTTTTGAATTGATCCCCGGAGTTGGGCATCTCCACAAACACAATGTCGCCTAGCTGATCCTGTGCGTAATCGCTGACGCCGATGGTCACATTTTCACCTTTCATCCGTACCCATTCATGATCTTCCGTATAATAGAGGTCATCAGGCACATCCAGTTCATTCATCTCTTTCATGACAAGTCCCCCGAACAAATAATTATATGGTTGACGGCAAACCCCTTAACGGGAGGGCCTAATTTTGTTGTCTTGGTTTAAATCAATAGCCAAACTCGCTATTCCTGTCAAGGTCTTTACAAATATGGAAATAGGGGATAAAGCACTACGATTATTTTTGAAAATAAACACCATCTGTGATAGATTGTTTCGTTATTACAGAAAATACAGATCCTTACATAGTTCTTTTGCTGGAGTACCCCAATGAACCCAGGCGATGACGAAACCCTGAAGGCCTACATCGACGAATCCCTGGAACATCTTGCCGGCATTGAAACGGATCTCCTGGAAATGGAAAAGGCCGGGTCCAGCATAGACATTGAACGGGTCAACAAGGTGTTCCGTGCGGCCCACTCCATCAAGGGGGGTGCCGGTTTCATCGGTCTGGAAAACATCAAAACCCTTTCCCACCGCATGGAAAGTGTTCTTGGGCTTATTCGAAAGGAAAAACTCATCCCCAACGCGGAAAATATCAACTTTCTGCTGTTGGCCTCAGACGCGCTCAAGGACCTTCTGATCCATGTGGAAGAAAGCGATGAGATGGATATCTCCGATCACCTAAGAGCGCTTTCTTCCATTACGGATCATCCCGAACCATCCATTCAGGAAACA